>JAUMBM010000289.1:0-4393 GCA_032115735.1 Saprospiraceae bacterium | reverse complement strand
CTTTGAGGCCTCCGCGGCCGACAATTTCGTTGGTCTGCAGCGGTGAAATAACCGCGAGGTCGCGCCCGCCGGCATACTGCCAGTAATAGCCTTCCCGCAGACTTTTATCAAACATCACCACGCCATTGACCGGGGAGGTAAGGGTATATCGGCTGATCCATTTCTCGGTATTGTCCAGCAGCGTCCGGTAGCTGGCCTGCAGGGCCTTCGAAAACTCCAGCCGGCTGTCTTTGTTGCTTCCGCGATAGCCTTCCAGCCCCCGGCTTATGATTCTGATTTCAGACTCTTTACCTTTGATATCTGCTTCCAGCGTCTGCAGTTGTCCTTCCAGCGCGAGCTCTTCGGCTCTGAGCCGACGCACCTGGCTCTGTGGAGATTTAGACTGGCTGGCGAGGTTTTGTTCGCGGATGGTATTTTCCTGAGCCAGCTGCAGCTGTGCTTTCAGCCTGTCCTGTTCGCGCTTCAGCGCCCTTATTTCAGCCTGCTCACTAGCAATGCGGCTGCGCAGCTCCCGCCCGTCGAGGTTGTCCAGCTGTCCGCTGCGCTGCAGCTGGTACTGCCGCTGTTTTTCGGTAAAATCGTAAACATATTCCTGGAGTTCGCCCAGCTGCCACGATTTGTCGATGAACACGGCGAGGAGCACGGAGTCATTTTCGGTCTGGGTACCCACCGCCAGCAGCTTGTCCGACAAATCAAAGACATGAGCAAAATTTGCCTGGCTTCGGAAGACAACGATGGCCTCCCCGGCACGCACCGTATCTTCTGACTTCAGCAGCAGGCGCTCGATGTATACATCTTCCTTGGGATTGAGCCGCTGTACGGGCTCTGCGGAGCTGACAACGACCTCTGCAGCGACCATATCGGGATATTTGACCCAATAGCCTACCCAGCCGAGCAATACCAGCGCCACAAAAGCTGCCAGCGTACCCCAGCGCACCAGCCAGCGCGGGGGTGTTGACAGGATTTCGAGTATCTCCTCGCTCCTGATGTTTATATCATCCTTGTTTTGAGGTTCCATAAGTTTTGTATCCGTATTGCCTGTATGGGTCGGTATGATTGTTACTGCCGCCCCACTGCAGTGGGTATCTTATCCAACATTGCCGGCCCCCCGGGGCTGTACTGTCTGCCCAAAGCTACTGAAATTATGCCCGGTTCAGGCACCCAGTTCCATCTGGCTCCGCATCAGGTGGTAGTAGGCGCCCCGCAGATAGGTGAGCGAAGCGTGATCGCCCTGTTCCACAATCTCTCCGCCGTCAAGCACGACAATCTGGTCGGCATGTTTGATGGTATTGAGGCGATGTGCTACGATGATAATCGTCTTCCCCTGAAAAAAGTCACTCAGATTTTCCATGATAACCAGCTCATTAAAAGAATCCAGTGAGCTGGTAGCTTCATCGAAAAATATGTAGTCGGGGTTTTTGTAGATGAGCCTTGCCAGCAACAGGCGTTGCCGCTGCCCCTGGCTAAGCTCCTGGCCTTCAGCACCGATTTTGGTGTTATAGCCCAGCGGCAGGGATTCGATAAACGTCTGGATATTGGCCATTTTTACGGCCATAAGCAACTGCTGCTTGTTGATGAAATTATCGCCCAGCGCGATGTTGCGGGCAATGCTGTCGTTAAACAGGTAGCTGTCCTGCATGACAATGCCGCACTGGCTGCGCCATAGCCGCGCCTCGATGCTGTTGAGGTTTACGTCACCCAAGCGAACGACACCTTCCGAAGGGCTGTAAAAATTGAGCAACAGTTTGAGCAAAGTGGTCTTACCACTACCGCTGCTGCCTACGATAGCCGTCGTCTTCCCCTTGGGGATGCGCAGGCTGATCCGGTTGAGTACCAGCTGGTCGTTGGCCCCCGGGTAGCGGAAGCTGGCACGGTCGAGCACAAGGTCGCCAAATTCGGGGATCAGCTGTATTTTGTCGGCCATGCTTTCTTCATCGGCCCGCAAATGGATCTCGTTGAGTCGCTCCAGACTGATACGAGCCTCCTGCCAGGCGCGCATAAACTCCATAAACTGCTGCACAGGGGCGTTGAGCTGACCAATGACGTACAATATGGCCACCAGCATACCCAGCGTCATATCCCCCGAAATGACCGCCGAGGCGGCTATGTACACGATCAGAAGATTCTTGGCCTCGTTGATGACAACAGCGCCGGTGCGCTGCACCTGCTCGACCCCCAGTGCCTGGGTATTGTTGCGGTAAAGCTTAGCCTGCTGGCTCTCCCAGCTCCAGCGCTTCTGCCGCTCGGCATTGTGCAGCTTGATGTCCCGCATGCCGTTGATCATTTCCACCAACTGGTGCTGGCTTTCGGAGACGAGGTCAAAACTCTTATAGTCGAGCTCCCGCTGCCGCCGCTGAAAAAGTACAAACCAAAGCGCATACAGAGCCGACCCAATGGTAAACACCAAAAATATGCCGGGATTCCAGGATAGCAGGACGAGGGAAAATACCATAAAATTGACAACCGAAAACACCGAACTAAGTGTAGTCGATGTTAAAAATCGCTGTATGCGGTCGTGGTCGGCAATCCGGTGAAGGATGTCAGCATTCATGCGTGTATCAAAAAAACGCAGGGGCAAGCGCATGAGCTTGATCAGGTAATCTGACAACAGGCGCACATTGACCCGCGAACTCACGTACAGCAGTATCCAGCGGCGAAGCAGGTCAACACTGGTATTGGACAGGAAGAGCACAAACTGTGCACCGATGATCAGGGCTACAAAGTCTACTTTTACATTGCCAATGCCTACATCTACCATCGACTTGATGAGGAATGGCATCAGCAGTTGCAGCAGACTGCCAATGAAAAGCCCCAGCAGCAGCTGCACAATCAGGTAGCGATACTGCCGAAAATAGCTGAGGATGTAGGAAAGACCGGAAGACTGTTGTTGTTGGTCTTCACTGCGGTAAAATTCAGGCGTAGGCTCCAGCAGCAGCAAAACCCCCAAAGCTTCCCCATCCTCTTCATCGCTGACCCAGTTGGCCATAAATTCGGGATAGGTCAGCCGCCGCAGCCCCATAGCCGGGTCGGCAATGTAGATGTACTGCTTGCTGATGCGGTAGATGACCACGAAATGCTCCTGCTGCCAGTAGGCAATACAGGGGAGCGGCAGCTCCTGTACCAACCGGTCCATGCTGGCTTTGACCGCCATCGACTGGAAGCCAATCTCCTCAGCAGCATTGCTGATGCCCAGCAGTGAAATGCCCTGCTTCCCCGTCTGCGTCAGCTCGCGCAACTGCTCCAGCGAGTAGTAGCGGCCATGGAAACGAGCTACCATGCGCAGGCAGGTGGCTCCGCAGTCCATAGCATCCAGCTGATGGTAAAAAGGGAAGTTTCGAATCATTTCAGTGGTTTACTGTTCTCGTTCCTGCTGCAGGTACAGGCCAGCGCCTGAAAGCCCCAACCTGCCAAACCCGCCAACCGTCGGCTCTGCCGACAGATTGCCAGCCATTGAACCGAGTTCGCCTAATTACCCGTAAATATATGCATTCATTACAATATTTGCAAGATGATTGCCTGTCAGTGACTTTTTCAGCTTGGTTTTGGTCTTATTTTTTCACAAATTGCCTTTTTTTGTTGTCCGTTTTGGGTGGCATGGCCGAATTTGCTATCTTTCCCCACCAAAACGAGCCAAATGCACAGTGTTTTTTTATCGGTTGTAACCATCATCCACCAGCGGGAGGATGTTGATTTGCTGACCTTGCAGCTCACACAGCTTTGTGCGCTCCTGCATAATCATTTTGCGCATTTCGAAATTATCGTCGTCAACAATATCCCTGAATACAAGGCAGATGAGATTGCGGAGCTGCTGCAGCCCCACTGCCGCCAGCATATCTACCTGCTGCAACTGTCCAGCCGCGTCAATCACAACCACGCCTACCTCGCCGGACTCGACCGTTCCAATGGCGACTACACCTTGCTGTGGGAGTCCATCTTTGCCGACCAGCCCGAGCGCATTCTCGAGCTGTATGAGCAGGCAACCACCGGCTATGACATCGTCTACCTGCGCGGTCCGGGCCGTAAAACCGGTCCTTTCCAGCGGCTGCTCTACCGGCTGTTCTACTTTATCATGCAGCACTATTCAGCCTTGCGGGTAGATCCCCGGGCTCACAACAGCCGCATCATCTCGCGCCGCGCACTCAACTCGCTGCTGCGGCTGCGCGAAAACCTGCACTACATGAAGGCCATCTACTCCATCGTGGGCTACCGCACGGCCCGGCAGGATACACCGGTACCGCTGCCGTCGACCGAAGGCTTGCGCGAGCGTTTTCGCACTTCGCTGATGGCCATTACTTCCTACACGACCTTCCTGCGCAGCGTACTGTTGTGGTTGTTTCTGTTTTCGGCAGCTTTCCTGCTGTTTGTGGTCGTCAACGCTCTGAAAGTCAAGTTT
>JAUMBM010000288.1:0-5583 GCA_032115735.1 Saprospiraceae bacterium | reverse complement strand
GAGCGACGTTTCAAGCAGTACGAGGGGCGGCTGCAACCGCGTATCTACAAGGCTTTTTACGATATAGACCTCCGGCCCGAAGGCCGGCAACTGTCGGTCAGCGGCAAGTTCTGGATGCGCAATATCTACGATGAGCCGATTGATACGCTGTGGATGAACACACCTTCCGAGGGGGAGTTTAGCTGCGCCAACAGTCGGCTGTCGCTACTGCTGGACGAACCCGATCTCAACTGGCGCATGTACCGCTTTGAGCCTGCCCTGCAGCCCGGCGACAGCCTCGAGCTGTCGTTTGAGGTGGACTATAGCCCCAAAGGATTTGAAAATGAGCTCGGCTGGAGTCGGATCGTCCAAAACGGCAGTTTCTTTGATAATATATCGGTTATGCCTGTCTTTGGCTATCAGTCGGATGCCGAAGTGGCTGCCAAAAATCGCCGGCAGAAGCTGGGGCTGCCGGAAAAGACACGCAGGCCTGTGCTCAATCCTGCAGATACTACCAGTCGTATGGATGCCTACATAGGCGTCAACAGCGACTGGGTGGAGGTAGAGACGGTCTTCCGTACGGCTCCCGACCAGATCGCTATCGCGCCTGGCTCGCTGGTGCGGGAATGGCGCGAAAATGGACGCCGCTGTTTTCAGTACAAGCTCGATCATCCTTCTTTCAATTTTTATTCTTTTGTGAGTGCTGATTTTGAGGTGGCTAAGCGCGACTGGAAGGGGGTAAGCCTGGAGGTGTATTACCACAAAGATCATAGCTACAATGTGCCACGTATGCTGGATGCTATGGAAAAATCACTTGACTACTATACAACCCATTTCGGTCCTTACTTCCATAAGCAGTGCCGCATCGTAGAGTTTCCGCGTTTTGCCAGCTTCGCACAGTCTTTCCCCGGTACCATGCCCTACTCAGAGGGCGTAGGTTTCATCCAGGATTTTAAAGATCCCGAAGAGGATATAGACATGGTCTCTTATGTAGCTGCACACGAAATTGCGCACCAGTACTGGGGACACCAGACCTGCGGCGCCAATATGCAGGGCAGCGAAATGCTGGTCGAAACCTTCGCCCAATGGGGGGCACTCATGGTCATGGAACATACCTATGGCCGCGACCAGATGCGCAAATTCCTGCGCTATGAGATGGATCGCTACCTCAGAGGACGCGGGCAGGAGACAGAACGGGAGCTGCCGCTGGCGTCCTGCGAGGGACAGGGCTACATCCACTACAATAAGGGCAGCGTGCAGATGTATCATCTCAAGGAGCGGATTGGAGAGGAGCAGGTCAATGCTGCCTTGCGCAGCTTTCTCGGACGCTATCGCTATCAGCCACCCCCTTATCCGGTGAGTACGGATGCACTCGAGGCTTTTTATACATATACGCCTGACAGCCTCGATTACCTGATCAAAGATCTGTTCGAAGATATTACGCTCTACGAAAACCGATGCAGGCTGGCCAGTGTCAAAAAGCGGAGCGACGGCCGCTGGGAGGTGAGTATGCAGGTTGAGTGTACCAAATTCAAAGCAGACGAACTGGGCAAGGAGAAAGAGGTTGCCATCAACGATGTGATTGAAATTGGTGCTTTCGCACGCCCGGTAAATGGCAAGACGTATGGTAAAACGCTGCACAGGCAACAGGTGAAAATCACCCGGCCAGAGCAGACCTTTACATTCGTGCTGGAGGAGAAGCCTTATGAGGTGGGCATAGATCCTTTCGCCTTGCTCATTGACAGGAATCCGGAGGATAACCTCAAAAAAATTGAGGAATAAATGCGTCGTACACTTTGGCGGCGCAGCCGCCAAAGTGTACGACTTTACAAATTTTTACCCTTCTGTCATCTTATCCTGTATATCTTCTTTTTTGACAGGGAGCAGCCCGAAAAAAGAAGGATTGATAATCTTACTTTTGGTGAGTGCCCACAAAAACAGCAGTGAGAATGCACCCAAGCCCAGAGAGACCAAATAGTGACCCTGAATCTGAGGCTCCAGCAAAAAGCGAAAGTAGAGCGTACCGGCCAAATAAAGCGTTACAAAAACGTCGGAAACGAGAGGACTTAGAGGGAAAATACGCATCATTGTATGGTTGTTTATAGTTTGTTTTCAAAAATACACTTTTCTGTAAAAACAACAGCTTGACGATAAGATAATTGAAATTTTATCTTGCCGCCAAGCTGTATGGCCGGACTAACTACGGCTGGTCCGGTAATAAGGAACTACGGGCTAGTGTGCGTGCGCTCCACCAGCACCCCGGGGAATGCGAATGTCCTCAACAATTTTTTGTACGTGATCGGGTGGTGGTGGCGTGAGCCGTGAGACCACCATAGAGATAACGAAGTTGACAAACATAGCTACTGTACCAAAGCCCTCAGGGGAGATGCCAAACCACCAGTCTGCCTTAAGACCGTCAAGTGCAGCTTTTCCACCATCGAAGATACCAAACTTGTACTTGAGCATATACCAGGTCATGAGGCTGATACCTACGATCATACCTGTGACGGCTCCCTGCATATTCATACGCTTGTCAAAGATACCAAGTATGATGGCCGGGAAGAAGGATGATGCGGCCAAACCAAAAGCCAAGGCTACAACTGCCGCCACAAAACCCGGCGGGTTGATGCCGAAGTAACCTGCAATGATAACCGCAACCGCTGCTGCGAGGCGCGCATACATCAACTCGCCCTTCTCACTGATATCCGGCTTGAGCTGCATTTTCACCAGGTCGCGGGAGATAGAAGTAGAGATAACCAACAGCAGACCGGCGGCTGTAGAAAGGGCCGCTGCCAGTCCGCCCGCCGCTACCAACGCCACCACCCAGGCGGGCAGGTTGGCAATCTCGGGGTTGGCTAGTACGATGATATCGTTGTCAATCGTCAGTTCGTTGGCAGCTTTGTCGGCTACGTACTGTATGATACCGTCCTGATTTTTGTCTTCAAAAGCGATCAGCTTCGTGGCTTCCCATTTTTTAAACCAGGCAGGCATGGAGGCGTACTCCTTATTGCTCACCGTATTGATGAGGTTGATGCGTGCAAAAGCAGCGATGGCAGGTGCCGTCGTGTACAGGATGGCGATGAAAATCAAAGCCCAGCCGGCTGAACTGCGGGCGTCCTTTACGCGGGGTACAGTGAAGAAACGCACAATCACGTGGGGCAGACCTGCTGTGCCCACCATCAGAGCAAACGTGATGGCAAAAACGTCGGCCATGGATTTCGTGCCCGAGGTGTACTCAGGGAAGCCCAGATCTTTGTTTAGCTGGTCGAGCTTGTCAAGCATGGCCATACCATTGCTGTCGGCAGCATCACCGATCAGACCCAACTGCGGGATGAAATTGCCCGTAATGGCCATGGAGATGAAAAAGGCAGGCACCATGTAGGCGAAGATCAATACGCAGAACTGTGCTACCTGCGTGTAGGTGATACCTTTCATACCCCCGAGTACTGCATAGAAGAATACAATGGCCATACCAATGTAAACACCCATGTCGATGGATACTTCCAGAAAGCGGCTGAAAACAACCCCTACACCGCGCATCTGACCCGCTACATAAGTAAACGAAACGATGAGCGCGCAAATGACAGCTACCGTACGCGCTGTATTTGAATAGTAGCGGTCTCCGATGAAATCAGGAACGGTGAATTTGCCAAATTTTCGAAGGTAAGGCGCTAATAGTAAGGCTAGTAGTACATAACCACCAGTCCATCCCATGAGATATACAGCACCGTCATAGCCTGTAAAACTGATCAAACCCGCCATCGAAATAAAAGAAGCTGCTGACATCCAGTCAGCCGCCGTCGCCATACCATTCATAATGGGAGGTACGCCACCCCCTGCAACGTAAAATTCTGCAGTAGAGCCCGCACGCGACCATATCGCTATGCCTATGTATAAGGCAAAGGTGACTCCTACTATAATCAGTGTCCAAGTTTGAACATCCATGTTGATTTGTTTTTTTGTTTGTCAATCTTTTGGTTGTGTGAAAATGTCCGGCAAAGCGCTTACTCGTTTACATCGTACTTTTCATCAAGCTTACCCATAAGCCATGTATAGATGAAAATCAGAATTACAAAAACGTAGATAGAGCCCTGCTGTGCAAACCAAAAGCCCAGCTTGGCACCTCCTATGCGTATACCGTTCAGCGCATCTTTGAAGAAAATGCCGAATCCATAGGATACCAGAAACCAAACGAGCAGCAGAATGCTTACATAGCGGATGTTCTCCCGCCAGTATTGTTGAAGATTCTTTTCTGACATAATAATCATTTTTTATGGTTAGTAATGATGTTGAACGATTAGTCCGGTTTGCTGCCAGCCATCGGCCTATAAGAAGATGTGCGACTGCAGGATCAACTGCCCTTTGCTGCCGTTGCGGGTGATCTGGCCGCCTTCCGTTGCATACACCGGCCGCGTCTGGTATTCCAGCGTAAACTTGGCATTGTGGCCATTGATGAAGTAGTTCAGACCCAGTCCCCATTGGGTTGAGGGTTCGGGCAGACGCTCAAAGTCCTTGTAGGTAAAGGTAGCATAGGGCATCAGCTGCATACCATTGGCCATCTTGGGGAGGCCGTAGCCCAGTTGGGTGTACAGAATCTGACCTGTACCGATCGTTGGCTGTAAATTGCCACCACCAAAGGTGCTGCGGTTGACGACACTGGCGTCCGTACTCGCGTGCTCGTTGAGGATACCAATGTTGCGCAGATAACCCGGACCAAAGTCGTAGTTGTAGAAAACTGCATAAGCACTTAATACCTTCTTTTTGTCAATACCCACCGGCATATCCAGAAAGGCATCTACACCCAGACAGAGCTGGTTGTGGCGGTTGAGCAGGGTATCCGCACCACTGATACTGCGGCTGCCGGTGACGTCAGCCTGTGAATAAAAACCTGCGCCAATATTAAATACCTTTTTGGCACCCAGGTAGGAGCCTACATAGAAAGGAAGTTTGTTGCTTTCCTTATCCCAAAACATGTAATTCACGTAACCACCGGGCGCCCAGGTCTCGGCTGCAATATTGACAGCATTGCTTGTCATGTTGGCCTTGGTGGCCACCGGGCCGTTGACAAAAGGCTTGTTGAGGTGGAAACGATAGTCGAGTTTACCCAGTTGGCCTTTGGCATAAAAACCAAACTGACGGGCAAACTGATCCGTAGCTTCAATGTTGTACCAGTTGAATATGGGTGCGTCCATCGTCATGAAATTCAGGGTGCTGTGGCTGGAAAGCCGCGATACACCATTCCAGTAGTGAAGCCCCATACCCACCGACAGCTTGTCTTTGTACAGCTCGTATTCTGTCCATACATCGTGGAAGAACAGCTGCGGTTTCTTACCTTGATTGCTGGGGGTCGTCGTTGGGTTGGGACCATTGGGCGCCGTTGCACCATTGATGAACGACTGATTGTTGATACCGAAGTGTGTCAGGATTAAAAAACGCGGCGATACCTGTGCATACGCGAGCATGCGCGAACGGCGCAGCGCCATGTCGGCACTGGTTTTGATATCCAGTCCGTTTACATCAACCGTACCGGGGTTGTTCTGGGTGTAGGTAGCCCAGAATTGATGCCAAATAATGAATCGGACGTATTTCGATCCGTCTTCATTC
>JAUMBM010000287.1:0-7609 GCA_032115735.1 Saprospiraceae bacterium | reverse complement strand
TCTTCAGCGGCATCGAAAGACTGTGCGCCGCGAAAACGGTCGAGCGCCAGCAGGAAGGACTGCCTGTAGTCTTCCGACTGAGGGCGAAGGTAGGCGAAGTCCGAAAAGGGGCGCAGGCCATCAGCCTCCCCCGTAAAGATGTGTTTTTTCATTTACAAAGAGTTCAAATGAGTATCGCCTGCGAAATTGCATTCTTTTCGTAACTTTGTGAACCTTTTTTCCGTCAATCCGGATTTTTTTGGCGGACAGTTGACAATTGAAATGGACGTAAAAGCAAAAATTGATAAGGAGAGGTTGCCTAAGCACATCGCTGTCATCATGGACGGCAATGGTCGCTGGGCAAAGCAGCACGGCCAGCCGCGGGTGTTCGGGCATCGCAATGGCGTCAAAGCTGTTCGGGAAATCACAGAAGCAGCTGCTGAGTTGGGTGTTGCCTATCTTACCCTGTATGCTTTCTCCACAGAAAACTGGTCGCGGCCAAAATTCGAAGTGACTGCACTCATGGGCTTGCTGGTAGATACAGTACACAAGGAGATGAAAACCTTGATGGACAACAACATTCGGCTACAGGCGATCGGGGAGATTGACAAGCTTCCGAACCATACACGCGAAGCGCTGCTGAAGGGCATCGAGCAGACGCGCAACAATACGCAGATGACTCTGGTGCTGGCACTCAACTACAGCGGCAAGTGGGATCTTACTGAGGCAGTAAAAAAAATTGCCCGACAGGTAGCAGCAGGCACCCTGGATCCGGAAAAAATTGACCAGTCTACACTGGCCGCTGCGCTTTCAACCGCAGACATACCCGATCCCGAATTGCTCATCCGCACCAGCGGGGAAGAACGTATCAGCAATTTTCTGCTGTGGCAGCTGGCGTATGCAGAAATGTATTTTACCGATGTTCTTTGGCCAGACTTCGATCGCCAGCAGTTGTATGCGGCTATCGTTGATTACCAGAGCAGAGAGCGGCGTTTTGGAAAAATTAGCGAACAAATTGCTTCCTAACATACAATTTGCGGGGGCAAGCGGGGCGTTATGTCCTGTATTGTTCTTGCGGCTGACAGGTTGTAGGGATTGGCAAACAAGGTAGTACTTACATTATGAGATCATTTTTTTTGTGTGGCGCACTGCTGCTCGCGGTTGTTGCTCTCAGCGCGCAAACGCGCAGTGATAGCCTGGAAGTAATTTCCTACAGCCAGCCTAAAGATTATGAAATCGGGGGGATAAAGGTCAGTGGTGCTTTTTTCAGTGATGCCAATGCGCTCATTGGTGTGACGGGTCTTAAGGTGGGTGAAAAGATCCGGATTCCGGGCTACGATATCCCCCGCGCCATGCGCAATCTGTGGCGTCTCCGCCTTTTTACACAGGTGGATATCGTGCAGGAAAATGTTATCGGGGACGTGATTTTTTTGGAGGTGGTCGTCCTCGAAAGGCCACGACTTTCGCGCCATAGCTATCAGGGGGCCAAAAAGACGTATCACGAGGACCTTAATAAAGAGGTCAATAAGTATATCCTGCGTGGTGGTATTGTGACGGAGAATATCAAGCAGAACGCTGCAGAGGGCATCAAGCAGTACTTTATAGAAAAAGGATATTTTGATGTGGCGGTCAAGGTGGAAGAGATTTTGGATACGGGTCGTGTGAATTCCGTCCGCCTGCTGTTTGACGTCGACCAAGGGGCCAGAGTCAAAATTGACAGGCTTGAGTTTGTAGGCAATGACAATGTGCCTTACCGAAAGCTGCGCAAGGAAATGGAAAATACCAAAGAGCGCCGCCGGCTTTTCGCAAGCTCGAAGTTTGATGAGGAAAAATATGATGAGGACCAGCAGGCAGTCATCAAGTATTACAATACGCAGGGATACCGGGATGCACGTATCGTGCGCGACAGTATATGGCGCGACGAAAACGGCCACCTGGTATTGCGCATGTATGTTGACGAGGGTCGGCAGTATTATTTTCGCAATATCTACTGGAAGGGTAATTCGATCTATGAGACTTCGGTACTCGAAACGGTACTCAACATAGCCAAAGGAGAAATTTACAACCAGGAATTGCTTGAAAACCGGCTTAAGTTCAGCCAGGATGGCCGGGATGTGAGTACATTGTATATGGACAATGGCTATCTTTTCTTTCAGGCGGATCCGGCTGAAGTTGCCATTGACGGGGACTCTATTGATTTGGAAATCCGCATTTTCGAAGGTCCTCAGGCCACGATTGATAAGGTGGTGATTGCTGGCAATGACCGCACACATGAGCATGTAATCCGCCGCGAACTTCGCACCCGGCCAGGGGACAAGTTTAGCCGGTCTGACATTATCCGCTCACAGCGCGAGATCATGAACCTCAATTATTTTAATCCGGAAGCGCTCGGGATCAATACGCCCGTCAATCCGCAGCGCGGTACGGTGGATATCGAATATACGGTCGAGGAAAAACCATCGGATCAGTTGGAACTATCGGCCGGCTGGGGCGGTGTTCGTCAGGTGATCGGCACCTTGGGTGTGTCATTCAACAACTTCAGTCTGCGCAATATTTTCAACAAAGAAGCCTGGCATCCGCTACCGCAGGGGGATGGACAACGGGTGAGTCTGCGCGGGCAGACCAATGGCAATTTCTTCCAATCCTACAACGTGTCCTTCACTGAACCCTGGTTGGGAGGTCGTAAGCCTACCTCTCTGACTGTAGCGGGTTTTGCCAACAGTTTTGCTTTTGGCAACCGCAACAGTGATACGTATCAAAATTTCCGGATTTTACAGGGCTCTGTGAGTCTGGGTACCCGCCTTCGTTGGCCGGATGACAACTTCATCCTGCGGGGGGGTATTAATATTCAGACGCTTAGTCTGAACAACTGGGTGACGGGGCTTTTCCGTACCGACGATGGTGTTGTTGTGTCACAGGGCAATTACAACAACTATAGCATGAGCCTTACGCTGGTGCGTGCTACGATCAACGATCCCCTGTTTCCTAAGGAAGGTTCCTCTTTCTCGATTACTACACAGTTTACCCCCCCATATTCACTGCTCAACAACAAGGACTACAGCAATCTGAGTACGCAGGAGCGCTTCCGCTGGCTGGAATATCACAAGTGGCGGATTGACGCGGAATGGTATACTACGCTCACGGGCAAGTTTGTACTGAGGGCACAGGCTAAGGTGGGTGTTCTGGGCAGCTACAATAATGCTGTAGGCACCTCTCCTTTTGAGCGTTTCCAGCTGGGGGGTGATGGCATCAACAACCGGCAGTTTGGTTTTGCAGGCTTCGATATTATCTCTATGCGGGGTTATGAGATTACAGATATTGAGGCCAACCTGGATGCGCGCAACCAGCAGATTGCTACGCCGGTGTTTAATAAGTTTACACTGGAACTTCGCTATCCGCTGTCGCTTAATCCTAGTTCTACCATCTATGTGCATGCTTTTGCGCAGGGCGGTAATGCATGGCGTGATATTCGGGATTTCAATCCTTTCGAGATCAAGCGCTCAGCGGGTATGGGTCTGCGGGTATTCCTGCCTATGTTTGGTACCCTGGGCTTCGACTATGGTATAGGCTTCGACAAGACATTGCCTCCGGGTGAGCGGCCTAGTTTCAAGAATATGGGTGATTTCAACATCATCCTCGGCTTCGAACCAGATTAATTGGTATTCTTAGATTTTTTGTTTAAGTATTTTTGGGCGGCTCATGCCGCCCAAAAATACTATTGTGCACTTAGTCTGTCAGGGAGTCAAGTCCGCTCAGTAGTATATCACAGGCCAAAAGTATATCCTCTTCGCTGATAATCAAGGGTGGTGCGATACGGATGCTCCGGTTGTTGAACAGAAACCAGTCGGTGAGCAGGCCATGTGCCAGACAATATTGTATGAGCTGTTGCACTTGATCGAAGGAATCCAGTTCCATGGCAAACCACAGTCCTGCACTTCGGAGATCGCGGATGCGGTGATGCCGAAGTTTCGTTTTGAACAGCAATTCTTTGGCCGGAACTTGTGCAATCAGGTCGGTGCTCAGTAGTGTCTGAAGCGTGGCCAGGGCGGCGGCACAACTGACCGGGTGGCCGCCAAAAGTGGTGATATGACCCAGAACCGGGTTATGCGACAGAACGGACATGAGCTTCCGGCTGGCGACGAAGGCACCGATGGGCATACCGCCGCCCATACCCTTAGCGAGTAGTAGAATATCGGGCACTATACCGTACTGTTCAAATGCCCACAGGCTGCCCGTACGCCCGTACCCACATTGTATTTCATCGAGAATGAGCAAAGTTCCGGTCTGCCGGCATCGCGCTGCCAGTGCTTGCAGCCAGTGCGGGTCAGGTCTTCTGATTCCCCACTCGGCCTGTACCGTCTCTATGATAACGGCCGCAGTGCGGGTAGTGATCTGTTGCAGGCAGAAATGACAGTTGAAGTCTATGTGCCGGATGCCCGGCAGCAGCGGGTGGTAGGCTTGGGTAAAATCTGTAGGCCACATGAGGCTCGCAGCACCCTGGGTGCTGCCGTGGTAAGCGTATTTGGCGGCAATAATTTCTGCCCGACCCGTGACGCGCTTGGCAAGCTTCATAGCACCTTCAGTGGCCTCAGCGCCCGAATTGACAAAATATACGCTGTCGAGGGAGTCAGGCAGGTTTTCAGAAAGCAGCCGTGCCAGCTCGACTTGTGGTGTGAGGACAAACTCCCCATAAACCATGGTATGCAGGTACTTGTCAGTTTGCTGCCGGATGGCATTGACGACAGCCGGGTGCCGATGGCCAAGGCTGCTTACACCTATGCCGGCAATCAGGTCCATATAAGCTTTACCATCGACATCATATAAGTACATACCCTCCGCCCGGGTGATTTCCAGGCCCAGGGGAAACTCGCTGGTCTGTGCAACGTGCGAAAGAAATAACTGTCGTAGTGCAGGCATACCGAGAATATTGTTTTGCCCACAAAGATGCGGGTATTTGTTGATAAGCGCGCCTCTTTGGGATTTGCTGTCGGATGCAAAAAGGAGCTGATTGCATTTTTATCAGGGGAGGCCGGCACAAGAGGACTGAATAAATTGAAAGCTTAGCAGAGGCGAACTGCTTGCTGTCTGCTGAAATCAGGCCGCACATAACAGGTGCTGCCAGAAGATGGCAGCCTGTGGCTGATATTGCAGCGGCTGGTGTTGCGGGTGTTCAATCGCGACGTTTTTTGTTATTTTTGCACCAAATAACCAGCAAAAATGAAAATTAAGCTACTGATACTGGTATTCCCTTTGCTGCTTGCACTTTCCTGCAAGCGAGATGCTGCGGGCGAGAACGCGCCGGCTCCTACGGGAGACGCGGCACTCGACCAGCTCAACCAGGCCATTGCCGAGAATCCTTCGGATGCGGCTCTTTATGCCGCACGCGGCAAATATTTTTACGAACAAAATGGCATGGATGAAGCTATTAAGGATCTTACTGTGGCGCTATCCATCGATTCTACCAATGTGGATTATCACCATTTGCTGGCAGATGTATACATGGATTACTTTAAGTCGCGGCTGGCCTTGTCGACGATGGAACGTGCGGCAGCTTTGTACCCCCAGCGGATTCCTACCCTGCTGAAACTCTCAGAATTTTATCTGATACTCAAGCAGTATGACAGGTCTATGGAGACAATCGACAAGATTCTCCGGCTTGATCCGCAGAATGCGGAGGCATACTTCATGTTTGGCATGGTTTTCAAGGAAAAAGGGGATATCAACAGGTCTATCAACAGTTTTCAGAAAGCAGTGCAGATTGATCCCGAGATGACAGATGCATGGATCAGTCTGGGACAGCTACATGCCGCAATTAACGGTTCTCTGGCAGTCAAATTTTATGACAACGCCATTGAGGTAGACTCATCCAATGCGGTTGCCTGGCATGCAAAGGCAGATTATATGCGTGACAAGGAGGATCTGCAGGCTGCATTGCAGCTGTATCGCAGGGCTGCTGCGGCTGATCCGCAATATGAGCAGGCGTACTACAATGCCGGTTTGTTGTGCATGGAGATGGATTCAATCCGACGCGCCTATCAGGAGTTTGATCTTGCGATACAAACCAATCCACTCTACGTGAAGGCCTATTTTTTCAGAGGCTATGCTGCCGAGCAGCTTGGCGACAGTGCTCAGGCAAGGATGGATTACCAGCAAGCGTTGCGTATGGCACCGTCCTATGAGGAGGCACAACAAGGCCTTGCGCGCTTGGGCAAAAAATAACGTCTGCAAATATTTTGCCGCGGCAGGCGGCGAGGTGTAAGGTCTGCGGGGGGATTTTTTGAAAAAAATACCTCCCGCAGGCTTTTTTGGCGGTAGCCAAAGCATATTAGCCGCCTATGGTCGACATGCTTTCATGGACAGCGTTGTCAAATCTGCGCTTTTCCGCCTCCCATCCGTCTTTGGCGCGGTATTGAAGCGCCTCCTGCAGCGAGGCGGCCAACTGTTCGTCGGATGCACCCTGTCGGATGAGATCTCTTATGTTGAAAACGCCGGCATCGTACAAGCATGTTTTGAGTACGCCCTGTGGCGTTATGCGAATGCGGTTGCAGCTGCCACAAAAGGTACGTGAGTAGGCAGCAATGATGCCGATATTGCCTATGTGGCCGGGGATGTGATAATGGTAAGCGGTGCTGTGGGGAGGATCTTGCAGTTTCTGCAGATCCGGATAATGAGCCCGCAGGTGCGCTACAATCTGTCGGTGATCCCAGGGGAGCTGGGAGCCGTGCCGATTGCCTTCGCCATTGAAGGGCATCTCCTCGATAAAACGCACGGAAACCGGCAGTTGGCGGGTGAGTTCTACCATGGGCAGGATGTCATCCGTATTTTTGCCGGCCATGACTACTGCGTTGATTTTGGTGGGAATCTGTTGCTCCAGCAGCGCGTGAAAGGTAGCCATCACGCTGTCGAATTCATCGCGGCGGGTAATCTGAAAGAATCGCTGTCGGTCGAGGGTGTCAAGGCTGAGATTCACGGTATGGATTCCCAGCGCCTTAAGTTCGGCAACCCAAGGGCGTGTAAGCACTCCGTTGGTTGTGAGGTTGATTTTTTCCAGTTGAGGGATGTCGCGCATGGCCCTCAGGAGGTGCATCATATCCCGGCGGACAAAAGGCTCACCACCGGTGATTCGTACCTTCCGAATTCCCAAAGAAGCAAATACGCGCACTATCTGCAGCATCTCCTCATAGGACAGCAAATCCTTCCGATCGGCGTACTGTATGCCTTCTTCGGGCATGCAGTAGAAGCATCTTAGGTTGCATCGATCTGTGACGGCCAGCCGCAGGTAGTCAATTGGTCGGTTATGATTATCAAATAGCATTATTCCTGGTGATATATCCAACACAAGTTAGCAAAATATCTGTTATTGGTTTGTAACGTTTGTTACAAACCAAATGGAGATGGAGCTTCATTTTTGCAAAAAAATAGAGATTGATGGAAGCGTACGTGGATGTTTTTCTGAAAAGTTTCAAGGGCTATGCCAACTACTTCGTACACGAAGTGATGAACCCCCACTGGGGCAATTACTTTTACTGGCTAATCGGGCTTTCCTTGCTGGTATACTCTCTGGAGTTGCTTTTCCCCTGGCGCAAAAATCAGGCGGCTGTCCGGGAGGATTTTTGGCTGGATACATTTT
>JAUMBM010000286.1:0-12074 GCA_032115735.1 Saprospiraceae bacterium | reverse complement strand
CAGCTACCAACGTGGCCGAAGATGCTATGCAGCGCATGCGTTCTGAAGTAATTCGCGATGGCCGTGAAAACGCAAATTACTATCTGCGGCAGCAGACGAGCCAATACTATTTTATCGGGCAGCGGCCTCCAATGAATATTTTTAGCCCGGTGGCCTGGAAACAGTTTTTCGATGCGTGGAAACGCGGGGACTATAAGCGTCGATAGAGGCAGTGGAGCTGCGCGAATCAGGGAGCAACGATAACCTCCCAACAGTCGTCAGGATGTAGATATCGCTGCGCCAGTTGCATAAGATCAGTCGCCGAAATTTCGCGCGTTACCCTCACCAGTTCGTCAAAGGCAGCCATATCAAGCCCGTCAGAAAGCACAGAGCGTAGCAGCTCTCCGGTGGCAAAAGGCCCGTCTACCATGGTGAGATAGTTGCCAAGCAGGTAACCTTTGAGCATGCGGAGCTCAGTAGCGGGAACGGGTCGACTGCGGAGCTCATCCATTTCTCTGTAAATCTCGGTAAGCGTTTCTCCGACAGCTTCGTGAGCCACCTCACATTCAATATACCAACAACCATCAAAACGCATCGGGTCAAAAGAACTCTCGATGTTGTAGGTGAATCCCTTATCTTCCCGTATGTTGGTCATAAGGCGACTGCCAAAATACCCGCCAATGAGGGTGTCGAGTATATAAAAACCCGCCGCATCGGGGTGGTTGCGGTTAAAAAGCTGCCGCCCTATGCGTATGGAGCTTTGGGGCGCCTCCGGCATGCTCATCCGAAGCTTTTCGGCTTTGCCGGGGATACGGGGAAAATCAACAACCCGGCCGGCCGGCCCGGCGGGTAAGTCGCCCAGATAACGATCAACCATCTCCTCTACAGCGCTGTTTACCTCGCCCGAAATGATCACGAGGCCATTGTGAGCGTGTATAAGCCGCTCATGGTGCTGCCGCAGATCAAGCGTACTGAGAGCATCGTAGTCTTCAGGCCGGCTGTTGTAGCCATAGGGGTGCTGGCTGCCAAAAATGCAGCTGGTGATCTCCCGGTAAGCTACTACGTCTACCTGACTCAAATCCTCGCGCAGCAACTGCTGGTGCTGCTTACAAAATCGCCTGAATTCTCCTTCATCAAAAGAGGGGCGCGCGATCATATCGGCAAAAACCGGCAGCACATGCGGCAGATGCCTGTTGAGAGACAAAAGCGACACATTGGTCGTATCGAGGCTCACAGGCATGCTAATACTTGCCCCGTAGTAGTCAAAGTGATCGGATAGGGCAGACCCTTCATAACCGTGGCACCCTTCGGCAAGCATGTCAGCCGCTACTCTGGATACCAGGTGTTTGTGCTCGTATGGCCTGCCGGCAAAAAAGATCAGTTCGACCCGCACGCCGGGTTGCGTGCCGGCAGGAATGCTGTAGGCTGGCAGCCCGTTGCGCAACGTCCAGGATCGTACTGCAGGTACGCGTATCTCTCCAATCCGTTGTATGTTTGGCCTCCGGCGGCGGTTTGGCATCTTTTCTGGTTTCGGACACGAAGGTAAGAACTTGTTTGGATTTCTATACCTCAAAACACGCTTGAGGATAGTGCAGCCGAGCCGGTGCCGACAGGTAAAAGTAGTAGCCGGCTAGCTTATTTTTGTACATATTTTTTCCCGATAATTGTTAATTTTGCAACTCAACAATACCGCGCAGATCATGAAATTCAGCGTATCTTCTTCAGAGCTTCTCAAAAGATTGCAGATGGCCAATGGTGCAATTGCCTCCAATCCCGTACTGCCTATTTTGGAGGACTTCCTGTTTACCATCGAAAATAATCGACTCACCATCGCTACTTCTGATCTCGAAACCTCCTTCACAACCACGATGGACGTCATGGCCGACCACAACGGCCTCGTTGCCATCCCGGGCAAAATATTGCTGGACACCATCAAAGCGCTGCCGGCACAGCCTATTACTTTTTCCATAGACGAAGACAACTACAGCATAGAGATTACTTCAGCGTATGGTAAGTATAAGCAGAAGGGCGAACAGGGCAGGGACTATCCGGCCATCCCGCAGCCCGATGAGGTGGATGCTATTACGCTGCCTGCTCAAATGCTGACCAATGGAATCAACAAAACGTTGTTTGCAACCAGTACCGACGAGCTAAGGCCTGCTATGACGGGAGTTTATTTCCAGATTGATTTCAATAAGCTCATCATGGTAGCTACTGACGCGCATAAGCTCGTCAAGTACAGCTTCAGCAATGTTGAAAGTGAGGTCTCTACATCGTTTATCATCCCCAAAAAGGCACTTAATTTGCTGAAAGCAACGCTGCCGGACGTAGGGGAGGTAAAGTTGTCTTTCAGCAAAACCAACGCTTTCTTTAGCTTTGGCGACAACCGCCTGGCCTGCCGCCTCATAGATGCACGCTACCCCGATTACAATGCGGTTATCCCGGTCGACAACCCTAAGGTGCTGACAGTCTCCCGGACTGATTTCCAGAGTTCGCTTAAGCGTATTGCTATCTATGCCAACAAGACGACCAACCAAGTGGTGCTGAGGCTCAACGAGGGCAGTCTGAATATTTCTGCGCAAGATCTGGATTTTGCCAATGAGGCCGTTGAACAGCTTCCCTGCTCTTATGATGGTGATCCTCTGGCCATTGGTTTCAATGCTCGCTTCCTCATCGAAATGTTGGGCGTGCTCGAGTCAGATGAGGTCAGACTCGAAATGAGTACGCCTACCCGGGCGGGTATCCTGTTTCCGGTGGAAGAGATGCAGGGCGAGGATATTCTCATGCTGGTGATGCCGGTAATGTTAAACGGTTGATGGATGGTCAGCTGATTTGGGAAGGGATACGCCTGGGGTTATTACTTTCACTCTTAGTAGGACCTATTTTAGTGGGTATCGTGCAGGCAGGTGTGGAGCAGGGCTTTCGCGCGGGCCTGTCTGTAGGCGTTGGTGTCTGGATAAGTGATATCCTTTTCATCAGTTTGGTATATTGGGGTTTTCATCTGGTTGATCCGCTGGTGCAAACGGACGCATTCACCTTTTGGGGGGCCGTCGCAGGAGGAGGGGTATTGTTTGGCTATGGTGTGTATGCCTTGCTGACACCGCCGCCACCTTTCGGAGATCAGTTGATGCTGCAGCGCAACAGGCCCTTCAAAGCATTGTGGCTAAAGGGTTTTCTGATCAATACGATCAATCCTTTCACTGTTTTTTTCTGGACAAGCATCATGGCGGGGGTAGTGGTAAAACGTGAGCTTACACCACTAGCCTCCTTGCAGTTTTTTGCGGGTGTCATGGCCATGATCGTATTTACAGATGCACTCAAGGCCTTACTTGCCCGGCAGATCAGAGCGAGAATCAGACCGGTACACCTGTTTTGGCTCCGCCGCATCGTGGGTGTTGCCTTTATTATTTTTGGACTGGGAATGCTGTGGCGTGCCTGGTAGCGTATGGGAACGCACAGGTTGTGGCTGGTTCTCATCAGCTTAGTACAGTTGTAGACCTTTTCCAGCCCACCCGGCACCGCGGGGGATCCACCAGACTGCAACATTGTGAGGAAAGCCCCTTATTCATTCTCCGCCAGAAAACTACTCTATCTCCGTAATGCGCACAGGCGCGTCAGGCTTGAGCTGGAGGATACCGGTAGTGATAACGGTGTCACCCGGCATGAGTCCTTTGACAATCTGGACTTTGCTCTCCTGTCGAATTCCGGTGGTGACTTCGGTTGCCTGGGCCATTCCGTTCCGGAAAATGAACACTTTTTTGCCGCCCATCTCCGGGATTACGGCTTCGGTAGGGATCATAATTGCCTGATCATACTGATTGAGAGACAGCTTGACGTTGGCAAAGGCACCGGGCAGTATTTGTCCCTTGGGATTGGGGGCAGTAGCCTTGATGCGAAATGTACGGGTGGCGGCATCAATAGAGGGATCAACGGCATCCACCGTCGCCCGCAGGATGCCGGCCACACCTTCGGTCTGAAATTCGACCATATTCCCGGGCTTAATCTGTGGGCTGTACTTTTCGGGCACGGAAAACTCAATTTTTATAGGATTGAGGCTGACAAGCTTCACAATGCCGGCACCCGGTGCCAAAAAGCTACCCTCACTGACCTGTTTTAGTCCCAGCCGGCCACTGAAAGGGGCCCGGATGATTCGTTTTTCGAGCTGTACTTCCAGCAGCGCCAATTCCGCTTTGGATTTTTCCAGCTCAGCGGCTGCGATCTCATATTCCTGCAGACTCACGCCCTCCTTTTCATAAAGCCCCCAAAGCCGCTCGGCAATTTTTTGATTGAGTTCCATCTGTACTTTCAGCCGGTTGTGCTGTGCTTTCAGCTCATCGTCATCAAGACGGACCAGAATGCTTCCTTTGTTGACAAAGTCCCCCTCTTTGAACAGAATGGACTTGATGCGTCCGGCAGTTTCGCTGCTGATAAGGACTTCATCGGTGGCTGCCGTAGTGCCGCTGACGTTGATGAAATCATTGAGTGAGGCCGATGCGACGACCATTGCCCGGACGGGAATCGCTACCGCAGGCATTTCCGGGCCACCCGGACCGGCAGCAGGAGGCATATCGGTTGGCTGCCCTGTCTGCAACATACCCGACTGATAAGCAATAAAAGCTATGAGGCAAACGACAGCCAGTACAATGGCCGCCAATCTGATCTTTTTCATGACGAACACAAATTATTTCTCTTTCTGACATCAAGGGCATGGGTCACCGTCAATGGTTATGCCCTAGGCAGTAAATGTAACAATATCTGTTTGGTTTGGATGAAGTTCGGATCATTTTTTACGCCAAACAACAGCCTTATGCTGCAAATAGATAGTAAAAAATCAGATCAGGAGGGGGAATGACAAAAATCACCTGTATACCCTAGACATAAATCATCTAAGGGAGGGAGCGGGCGGCGGTAATTTAGCGCCATAAAGGGACGATTTATGTACATCATGGTTTTTCTCATCCTCGTAAGTCTGATAGTGGCACTGGGCTTTTTGGCTGCCTTTTGGTGGGCTGTCCGCTCAGGACAGTATGAAGACGATTATACGCCTTCAGTCCGAATGCTGCTTGATGACGATCCAACAGAATCTTTGAACCAATAACGATAACTAATCATGGCGCAATTAGATACTTTCCGTTATGACAATGTCATTGTCCGGAATTTCGCCATTGCTACCGCAATCTGGGGGCTGGTGGGCATGACTGTGGGGCTTTTAGCCGCCTTGCAGTTGCTTTATCCGTCATTCAATCTCGGGCTAGCAGAGACTACCTTTGGCCGAATCAGACCGCTGCATACGAATGCGGTGATTTTTGCCTTCGTAGGCAATGGTATATTCACAGGCGTTTACTACAGTCTTCAGCGATTGCTGAAGGCGCGTATGTTTAGCGATCTGCTGAGTAAGATCCATTTTTGGGGCTGGCAGGCAATTATTGTTGCTGCTGCAGTGACCTTGCCTTTGGGCATCACGACTTCCAGCGAATATGCTGAGTTGGAGTGGCCGATAGACTTGGCCATTGCACTTATTTGGGTGGTGTTTGGTATAAATATGATGGGAACTATCCTCAAGCGCCGTGAGCAGCACCTGTATGTAGCTATTTGGTTCTACATAGCCACTTGGGTGACAGTGACCTTGCTTCATGTCGTCAAGAGTCTGGAGCTACCGGTTAGTATGTGGAAATCTTACCCTGTTTTTGCCGGCGTGCAGGATGCCTTGATTCAGTGGTGGTATGGCCACAATGCGGTGGCTTTCTTCCTTACAACACCCTACCTCGGGCTGATGTACTATTTTATGCCCAAGGCTGCCAATCGGCCGGTGTATTCTTACAAACTGTCGATTATCCACTTTTGGGCACTGATATTTATCTATATCTGGGCAGGTCCTCACCACTTGTTGTATACTTCTTTGCCCGACTGGGCACAGAGTTTGGGCATGGTCTTTTCGCTGATGCTCATCGCACCTAGTTGGGGTGGTATGCTCAATGGTCTGCTGACGCTGAGAGGTGCCTGGGATCGCGTGCGCCAGGATCCTGTCCTTAAGTTTATGGTGGTAGCAGTCACCGCTTACGGTATGGCAACGCTGGAAGGACCCATGCTGTCTATCAAGTCTGTAAACGCCATCAGCCACTATACCGACTGGACAATTGGTCACGTACACGTGGGTGCACTGGGTTGGAATGGTATGCTCACCTTTGGGGTGCTTTATTGGTTGTTTCCACGATTGTATAACACGCCTGTTTACAGTCAGAAATTGGCCAATACACATTTTTGGATGAGTACCCTTGGCTTGCTGTTCTATGCTATCCCGCTGTATTGGGCTGGCTGGACACAGAGTCTTATGTGGAAGGAATTTTTACCCGAAGGTGTACTGAAGTATGGCAACTTCCTTGAGACGGTTACGCAGATTCTGCCGATGTACTTTATGCGTGCCGTAGGGGGATTGATTTATGTCAGCGGTGTGGTTGTCATGCTGTACAATCTGTACAAAACAGCAAAAGTAGGTTCTTTTATTGGTGATGAAGAGGTACAGGCTGCACCCCTCAATGCACTGGCAACTAGCCAGGAGGGTGGCGGCTACTGGCACCGCTGGATTGAGCGCAGGCCGGTACAGATGTTACTTGCATCACTGGTAGCTGTGGCTATTGGCGGTATTGTAGAGATGCTGCCTATGATGATGATCGAAAGCAACGTTCCCAAGATAGAATCTGTGAAACCTTATACAGCCCTTGAATTAGAAGGAAGGGACTTGTACATCCGCGAAGGATGTTTGGGTTGTCACTCACAAATGGTCAGACCTTTCCGTTCAGAGACAGCCCGTTATGGTGAGTACTCAAAATCGGGCGAGTTCATCTACGACAGGCCGTTCCTGTGGGGTTCCAAGCGTACCGGTCCGGATTTGCACCGTCTCGGTGGTAAGTATCCGCACAGCTGGCACTATAACCACATGTATGACCCTACGAGTACAAGTCCCGGCTCTATCATGCCGCCTTATCCCTGGCTGCTTGAGCACGAACTCAATACGAGTCTGACTGCCGATAAGATCCGCACGCTGCGCACTTTGGGTACGCCTTATGAGGAGGGCTATGAAGAGGTGGCAGTTACAGACCTGCAGGCACAAGCCAAGCAGATAGCTGATCAACTTCGCAAGGAAATTAAAGACCTTGACAAGCAGGATCCAAATCTGGAAAAGCGCGAAATCATAGCTATGATTGCTTATCTCCAGCGACTGGGTACGGACATCAAACCCAAGTCACAAGCGGCAAACTAAGGGGTAATTTTTTACGCCTGTATGAATGGTTTTTATCGTCCCTCGCAACCGTGGCTCCCGGCTCATAATGAGCCGGGGCCCTTTGCCAAGGTTGTCTGGAAAAACAAATACAATGTATAAATACATTCTTGAAAACGCCGGCAATATCAACTGGATGGCCATTTTTGCATTGCTTACCTTCTTCCTGATGTTCGTAATCAGTGCAGTCGTCGTCACTACCCGTCGGCAGGGCTGGATTGATAAAATGTCCAACATGCCCCTCGAAGACAATCCTTCGTTAAACAGCGATAACTCCCAATAGAAATGAAAAAAACAATTTTACCATACTTACTGACCACAGCCTTCCTGCCAGCTTACTCTTTGCTGATGGCCATGAGCCCCGCACAGGAAGGGGGGGGCAACGGGGCGGGAACACCTGCGCTGGACTGGGTGTACAACAACCTGGTAGTTCTGCTGGGGGCAGCCATCATTATCGGGGCTTTCCTTGCGTTGTACAGCGCTACCAATATGCTGTTGCAGGCGCAAAAAATGCGCATTATGCAGGAGCATGGCGTGGAAGTACTTGAAACAGTAAGCCAGCCGCAGTCACAGGAGTCTTGGTGGGCACAGCAGTATCGCAAATGGACGAATGTCGTACCCGTCGAAAAGGAAAAAGATATCCTGCTGGCACATCCGCACGATGGTATCTACGAACTGGACAACAGCCTGCCACCTTGGTGGGTAGCTCTCTTCTACATTACCATCGCCTTTTCTGTCGTATATGTCGGTTACTATCACGTATTTGATGCGGGCCTGCTTCAGGCAGATGAATACAAGCAGGAGGTCGAAGTGGCTGAGAAAGAAGTCAAGGCTTATCTGGCCAAACAGGCAGATTTTGTCGATGAAACCAATGTGACTACACTGGTTGAAGCCAACGAGCTGGCATTGGGGGAAACCATCTACAAGACCAACTGTGCTTCTTGCCATGGTGCTCTCGGAGAGGGAGGCGTAGGACCTAATATAACTGATAATTACTGGATCCATGGCGGTAGCATTCAGGATGTGTTTAAAACAATTAAGTACGGCGTACCCGAAAAAGGGATGATTTCCTGGAAAGAGCAGATTCGTCCCGGCGATATGCAGCGTGTCGCCAGCTACCTGCTGACATTGGTGGGCACTAATCCGCCAAATGCCAAAGAACCACAAGGAGATTTGTTTACAGCCGCAGCTGACGGAAAGGACGAGCCGACAGTGGAGGGCAATGAGGTGAATGAGTAAAATTAATCAGTTGACACCGCAGGCTGCTGCCCAATGGCAGCTGGCCTGCGGCGCCTAACACTAATTGCGAGGGTGTTATGCAAACAGAAATCGATATTTTTCAGGATCACGAGGATTACCGCGACCGAATTGCTACCGTTGACGAATCCGGTAAGCGTATATGGATCTACCCCAAAAAACCAAGTGGTCGTTTTTATCGCTGGAGAACCTGGCTCAGCTGGGGTCTCCTCGCCTTGCTTTTTGGCCTTCCTTTTATTAAGGTCAATGGCGAGCCCCTGATTCTTCTCAATGTGCTCGAGCGCAGGTTTATTCTCTTTGGTATCCAGTTTCTGCCACAGGACTTTCACTTGTTCGTGTTGGCGATGCTGACGTTTATCGTCTTCATCATCCTGTTTACAGTTATTTATGGCCGATTATTTTGCGGTTGGATTTGTCCCCAGACTATTTTCATGGAGATGGTCTTCCGGAAAATTGAGTATTGGATTGAAGGCGACGCTAACGCACAGCGCCGGCTGGATGCAGCTCCCTGGAATAGCGAGAAAATACTGAAAAAGGGTTTCAAACAGGCGATCTTTTTTGTATTCTCTGTAGTGATTGCCAATACTTTTCTCGCCTACATTATTGGGATGGACGCAGTCGTCAAAATAGCGACGGAACCTGTCTACATGCACTTGGGCGGATTTACAGGGATGATCGCTTTTTCTATTGCCTTTTATTTTGTCTTCGCAAGCATGCGCGAGCAGGTGTGTATAGCTATCTGTCCCTATGGCCGGCTGCAGGGCGTCCTGCTTGACAAAAATTCCGTCGCCATCATGTATGATTGGTTGCGTGGAGAGCCCAGGGGTAAGTTGAAAAAAGGGGCGGCTCAGGCCGGCAAACAACCGGATCCACTTCTGCGTATGCAAGCAGCAGTACAGGAGTCTGCCACGGTGACAGAAGTTGTCGGGGGACATGCCAACGGCACACTCCAGTTTTCTGGTGGCGAGCTCAAGCCCTTAGGCGACTGTATCGATTGTAAATTGTGTGTTCATGTGTGTCCTACGGGAATAGATATCCGCAACGGCACCCAGCTTGAGTGTATCAACTGCACAGCCTGTATTGATGCCTGTGATGAGGTAATGGATAAAATTGGGCGACCCAGAGGGTTGATTCGCTATGATAGTTACAACGGTGTAGCGGAGAATCGCAAGCAATTGTTTACACCCCGGGTTATTGCTTATACAGGAGTTCTGCTGGCGCTGATTGCCCTCAATATTTTTCTGCTGGGTACACGTACAGAGGTGGAAGCGCTGATTCTGCGTACACCCGGTATGCTGTTTCAGGAGACAGAGGAGGGGCATATTCGCAATTTATACAATTACCAATTGGTCAATAAAAGTACAGAGGATCTCACGCTCGAATTTCGAGTCGCCGGGAAAGGCGCCAAGTTGGTTTTAGTAGGTGAAAATCCGCGGGTGGCTAAAGGGAAAATCGCTAAAGGGGCTTTCTTTATCGATATGCCTCCTGAGTTGCTCAATTCGCGCAAAAATGAAGTCGTGGTTGACGTCTATCACGGAAAAAAACGGATCGATCGCGTCAGAACAAGTTTCTTAGGACCGATAAAAATCAAATAATATGAAATTCAATTGGGGGACGGGTATTTTTCTCGCTTATACGATCTTTGCAATAGCGCTGTTCTCATTTGTCTATCAGTCTACTAAGCAGGACAACAGCCTGGTGGTTGACAATTATTACGAAGAGGATTTACAATACCAGCAGCAATATGAGCGCATGCAACGCGCCAATAGTCTGTCTGCACCTGTGAAAGTACAGTTTGATCAGTCGGCAGCTTCCGTTGTGGTTTCTTTTCCCGAGGAGGTTTCAGCGCCCACAGGGAGTATTCATTTTTACCGGCCTAGTGATCAACGCTTCGATTTCAGGGTGGATCTGGCTGTTGATGAAAAAGGCGGGCAGCTCGTACCCGTGAAAGGCAAGCTCGGAGGACGATGGATTGTTAAAATTTTGTGGGAAGAAGCCGGTAATGAGTTCTACGTCGAACGTGATTTGGTGCTGCCGCAACTTTGATGCTGTTTTGCTCAATAGCATCGGCCGGCCTGCGGTATCTTGTATCGGCTGAGCCATGTATAGGCGTTTTTATATGCTGATTTTTTGGTTGATTGAGTCGTCTGGCAAACGTGAATAGTCCTGACGCTTAACTAATCAACAATGTGTACACCAGGCTGCATCTAATGATAACACTGAGTTCTGCCTTTCTAATCGGATTGATGGGGAGTCTGCACTGCATGGGCATGTGTGGCCCTGTCTGCATGGCCTTGCCCTTGGGGCAGGTATGGCGCGACAGGTTGTGGGCATTGGTTGCCTACAATGCCGGCAGAATCGGTGTGTATATGCTGCTGGGTGTTTTTTTTGGGCTTGTGGGCGCCGGACTGCGGCTGGCCGGGCTGCAAGCTGGTCTCTCCGTCATTGCAGGCAGTACAATGATTGCAGCCGGCCTTTTTTCCATTGATCTTGAGTCTAAGGTGGTTCGCTGGCGGCCACTTCAGTTACTCACCCGTTGGGTGCATACACAGCTGGGGACCTTACTACGTCGTGCAGAAGGTAGTTGGTGGAAAATGGGCCTGCTCAACGGCCTGCTTCCCTGCGGACTTGTATATCTCGCCGTTGCCGGCTCACTTAGCTTGGGTAATCTTGGCTGGAGTGGCGCTTATATGCTCTTCTTTGGCTTAGGTACACTGCCTGCAATGATGGCGGTAGGTATGGCCGGGCAGTGGCTAGGCCAAGGGCTAAGGCAAAAAATACGCCGGCTGTATCCTCCTCTCATGGTTCTGCTGGGGCTCTGGCTCGTATACAGAGGAGTCAATTTTCACCTGCCTGCCAACTTTCAGTTTCTGCAGATGATGGACGGAGCGCCCATGTGCCACTGAGACGGCAGGAAAGAGATGACCGGACATTTTAGCTTTCAACCTGCTCGATATCAAATCCTGCCTCCTCAACTGCGGTAATAACTTGTGCAGCAGTGGCAGGACCAACCACAGTCAATGTCTTATCAGGTACCGTCGTATCTACAGTCCAGGATTCCACCCCTTCGACTTCATTCAGGAAGTTTGTGACCGTCCGGATGCAGTTATTGCAGTTGATGTTGGTTTTGAATTGCCAAGAGGCCATTTTTTTATGCTTTTCAATGAGTAAAAAAGCGCTGACAACTGGTTGAAAGCGCAGTAAACCAGTCTTTGTTAACGCCGGATAAAATATTATTGTTTTGATTGGTTTGCAAAAAAGTCCCACCTTTGTATATTGGTTTGGCTACTGCCAACCAGGTGTAAGTGTTGGGCAATTTACAGGGGTTAATCCATCGAAAATATGAGCATGGTAAACAACAGATTCGTGCTGGGCGGCCTGCTGCTGCTGGGAGCTCTCACCACGGTGCTGGCACAGACAGAGACAGGCGGGTACTATTTTGGACTGAAGGGAGGGCTGACCGTCAGCGACCAGCAGTGGAGTAATTTTGACAGAGATCCGCTGTTGGCACCTCACGTAGCTGGCTACATAGAGACATTGCCCGAAGAGGGAAAATTTT
>JAUMBM010000285.1:0-2246 GCA_032115735.1 Saprospiraceae bacterium | reverse complement strand
ACCGACGGCCATCGCCTGTCGGCGGCCGAACTGCCGGCCGAGCTGCGGGCGCTCATCGGGTCGGAGACCCTCGAGTATGCCGCCCTGCTGGGGCGGCGAACCGCTGAGATGCACCGAGCCCTGGCCGCAGGCAGCGGGCCGGCTTTTGCGCCGGAGCCTTTTACACGGCACTACCAGCGAAGTGTGTATGCAGCGCATCGCAAGCTGCTCACCGAAAAAATGGACGCGCTGCAGCTGCAGCTTGAGCGGCTGCCGGCTGCCGCCCTGCCGGAGGCAAAGGCCGTGCTGGCTATGCGCCCGGCGCTGCTGGAGAGCTTCCGCGAAATCTACAGCCGCCGTGTGGAGGCCGTCAAAATTCGTATCCATGGAGATTATCACCTCGGACAGGTGCTCTTCGATGGCAGCGATTTTTTTATCATCGATTTTGAGGGAGAGCCGATGCTCTCTATTTCGGAAAGACGACTGAAACGCACACCCTTCAAGGATGTTGCCGGTATGCTGCGCTCTTTTCACTATGCGGCCTACGCACAATTGCTGCTCAATACAGGCTATACCCGCGAGCAGATGCCACTGCTCGAGGCCCGGGCCGAGCAGTGGTATCTGGCTGTGCGGACAGTGTTTTTGGAGACTTACTTGCAAACAGCAGGAGACCAGCCATTTATACCCAAAGCAGACGGAGAGGTACAGTTGCTGTTGCGCATTTATTTGCTGGAAAAAGCCATCTATGAAATGGGCTATGAAATGAATGCACGGCCCGACTGGCTGCGCATACCGCTCCGCGGCCTGCTCGGCATGCGGCCTGAAGGATGGTTGTGAGACTATAAAAGCTTGAGCCCCTTGGGCCCAAGTGCCCACACCAGACCCGCTACGGTGTGCGGGTGGGCAAAGGCCCCCGCAAGCAGCTGTTCCCGCAGCTGGCTGACGGGCAGTAGCGACCATTCAATGTCCTCGGCTTCATCGAGCTGCCGCGGATGGTCGGCAGACAGGCCGGTGGCCAAAAAGGTGTGCAGGTAGCTGCTCATAAAGACAGGATTGGCCGGATTGCTGCCCAGCTGCTGCCAGTTGTCGGCCTGCCAGCCGGTCTCCTCCTGCAACTCTCGCCTGGCTGCCTGCTCGGGCAGCTCGCCCGGATCGACAAGTCCGCCCGGCAGCTCAAAGTGATAGGCCTGACTGCCAAAGCGGTACTGTCTTACCAGCAGGATTTCCTGCTGGGCGGTAACTGCTACAATCTGCACTGAATCAGGCCCTTCGAGTACAGTCATCCGCGCACTGTGCTGGTTGCGCGGGTTGAGCATAGTGTCCCAGCGTACGTTGAAAAGGCGCAGGCTGGGACCGTATTCAGAACGAATGCGCTCCCAGCCTTTTGGCGGCGGTAGATCCATACTACTGATAAGGAATTTTTATTTCGTAAGCAATCCGGTTGGGATTGCTCAGCTTGTCACTGATAAGCCAGGGGTTGTAAAGCTTCAGACTACGGTAACTGATGCCATAGCGCCGGGCAAATTCGCCCAAACTGGGGATAGGCTCGCGCACGGTGATGATGCGGTACTCATCCAGCGGCGGGTAATAGTCCACCGGATCCAGCTGATATCCAAAATCCAGCGGCCGGCTGATAATCTCCTTGAAAGAGATGATCCTGAATACATAGCGGTTTGTCTCCTCGTTGAGGTTGAGATCGTAGTAGTTGGATGAGAGCTGCTTCTGAATATCACTGTTGAGTCCGGTACCACCCATATTGTAGGCCGCCGCCGCCAGCGTCCAGCTGCCAAAACGCTCCTTGTAGCGCCTGAGATAGATGGCAGCTGCCCGGGTCGATTTCTCCAGGTGGTTGCGTTCATCCACTTCAGTGTTGATCTCAAGTCCCATAGATTTGGCCGTCTCACTCATAAACTGCCAAATGCCACGCGCACCTGCAGAAGAGGTGGCGTTGCGCAGGTTACTTTCGGCAACCGCCAGGTATTTGAAATCATCAGGTACGCGCTCCTCACGCAAAATGCGCTCTATGGTAGGAAAGTAACGACTGCTGTACTTGATGGCCATCAGGGTGTTGGAATGCCCGTAGGTGTTGATGGTCAATTCTCTTTCCAGCCGGTCAAGCGCGTCGTCATTGTCGGCAGGGAGGGCTTCGCCCGCGAGGCTAAAGCTGCGGTTGAGGTTTACAGACCGTATCACCTGCGGCAACTCCCGCAGCTCGCTGCGGGCATTCTCCGGCTGTCGGTTGCTGAGTAGTAAGGTGGCTAATAGCG
>JAUMBM010000284.1:0-3960 GCA_032115735.1 Saprospiraceae bacterium | reverse complement strand
CGGCGTACTTTTCCGCGTTTGGTAACCGTAAGTTCTACAATGTTGGGAGAAGCGAATGGGAAAATACGCTCTACACCGACACCGTTGGAAATCTTCCGAACCGTAAAAGTCTTGGTATCCCCTTGACCTTTGATTTGGATAACATCACCGCGGAATGCCTGTATACGCTCCTTATCTCCTTCAACAATCTTGTAGTTAACGATGACATTATCGCCGGCCCGAAAGTTAGGGTGCTCCGGCTTCTTAGTCATCTGCTCATGCACAAATTTGATGGCGTCCATCTTTCCTTTTTTGAATAGGTCTCAAAATAGCTGCGCAAAGGTAATTTGAATAATCGACAAAACAAACGTTTTACGCATTTTATTTGGTTCTTGGTCAAATATAATGGGTATTGAGATCTAGCCCCCCTAAGTGGAAGTAAATCATACGGACGAAATTTTGAATGTTTCGGTCATATAGGGGCTGTAACAAGGTAGATTGGTGCTGTTTTCCGTACAACGGAGCCCCGTTAGGGGCGTGCTATGGGTAGCAATGACCCGGGTGTTTTCCGGAGCCCCGTTAGGGGCGTGCTATGGGTAGCAATGACCCCGGTGTTTTCTACCCACATCCCGTCCCTACGGGACTACCCATATCCCGTCCCTACGGGTCTACGGGAAATACCGGAGTCGGTGTTTTCTACCCACATCGCGTCCCTACGGGACTACGGGAAATACCGGAGCCGGTGTTTTCTACCCACATCCCGTCCCTACGGGACTACGGGAAATACTGGAGCCGGTGTTTTCTTGTATCACTCAAAGAAAAACGAATAATCCCAAAACAGCTTGCTGATGACCTCCTGCTGTACCGACAGGAAGTCGCCCTCGGGCAGGCTTACATAGTAGGCCGGCACATAGTCGCTGTACACAATCTTACCCGTCTTTTCGTCGATGGCCGGATCGATGAAGGTAGGATGCATGATCGCTTTGACCACGCTGCCGTCAGTCTTGGTGAGCTCAATGATGCTGAAGGGGTCCATGCGCTGTATGGAGTCCCGCTGTGAAATATCATTGATAAACCTGGACGCCTGCACCGACTCAAAGCCAATCAGGAACTGCTCGATTTTCCCCTGCGAAAGCGGCTTTTGTATGCGGGGCGTGATCTCATAGAAAGGCACCACCGCAAACTGCCCGTTTTGCGCACGGCTGAGGCGGAACGACTTGCTGCGCTGTTGCGGATACTCGACACTCACCGAAGCGATCTCTTCTACTTCGGCCCGAAACACGTGGCGGTCGCGCCAGTCATCTACCGGCAGGTTGTAGCGGAAGCGCACATTGCCCACCCAGCCCTGTATGCCGCCCACATAGGGCTGCTCAAAACCATCGAGGATGATGTAAGTACCCCGCTCATCGGCTGTAGATCCGCCGATGTAGTAGGCTTTCATCAGTTGGTCCTCGCGGTCGTAGATCTCCACCTTAATCCCCTCTGTCGACAGATTTTTGATCAGGGTCGACACCGCCGCATTGGCAGGCTTGTAGAGAATATCGAGCCGCGCGATGGCATCCAGCAGGTTGTTGATAGCCGTCTGCCGTGCCGGGTACTGGTCGTTGATCAGCCAGCCGCCCTCGGCCCGCCGCAAGTTGATCGTCCCGCCCTGCCTGTCCACCAAAAAAACGCGCGCCACCGACTGGGTGTCTTTTACAGCAAATTGGCGGTCAGCGCCCGCGAGGGTGGTCTTACTGCCGGTTTGCTGGCGGAGGTATAGCCAGGTGGCGGCACCCAGGAGTAGGGCGATGAGTACAAGTATTGTATTGCGGTTCATAACAGCAGTTAGTTTTTATTTTTTTCATTGCGGACTGCGTCCGCAATGAAAAAATAGCTTTATACTTTTTGATTTTTTTTCAAAAATCAAAAACCTACATATCCTCATCATTGCGGACTGCGTCCGCAATGAAGAAATGGCTCTTTATTTTTTTGATAAAAATCAAAAAAATAAAAATTATCTCGCATAGCGTCTCCGACGCAAAAGGGTATAGACAAAGCCAAACACCCCCAGCAGCAGCAGCGGCAGGCCAATATTCAGCAACTGCCAGCCGCCTTTCTCCTGCTGCGCCCGCTGCTCATTGAGCATGCGCAGCTTCACCTCCTTGCCCCGCGCCTCGATGACCCCCGTGTCATCCATGAGGTACTCCAGACTGTTGATCATAAAATCGGCATTGGAGAAGATCGATTTTTCAAAAATATTGAGCCCCAGCGGCAGGGTAGTACCATCGCTGCGCACCGGATTGGCCGCCACATCGCCATCGGCCACCACAATCATGCGATTGGCAGGACTCTTGGCCCGGTAAGGCGCGCCTACCTGCTGCAGCAGTTGCGTCTGCTCAGGACTCAGACGATTTTCGTACATACTGTGAAAATCCCCCTCCAGCAGCAGCCCATAGACGAGGTCGTTGTACTTAAATTTTTCAGCGTCAAGCTCATAGCGCAGGAAGTTGAACTCCAGCGCCACCGGCAGTTTCTGGTAGCGCGCATGCTCGCTCGACTGCAGCAGCGGAATCTTTTTGAGGGGCGTGCGCGTCTCGATATTCATATCGATGGTGCTGGGGTAAAAAAGATTGACCCCGCCCAGACTTTTCACAATCGGGTGGTTGGAGCGGGGCAGCGCCAGCACGTGGTAGGGATACTTAAAAAGGTCAAACTGCGGCGCATTGCCCACCAGGCCCGTGGCCAGCGGAATGCGGGTACAGGTCATGTCGAGCGCCAGCTCCTCATTGATGCGCACGCCGTAGCGGAAGAGCAGATCGTCGATTTCAAGCTGGTAGGCCGTCGGATAAAACTCCTTGCGGCCCTGCAGGCTGTCGAGATCTACCGCAATCTTATCAATCAGCCACATCACCTTGCCGCCATTCATGACATACTGGTCAATCTTAAACTTATCCTTTTCAGAAAACGGCTGCTGCGGCTTAGCAATGATGAGCGCCTGAATATCCTTGGGGATGGCCACGAGGCTGTCGAGCGTCAGGTAGCCCACATCGTAAAAATTGCGCAGGCTGGCCTGCAGCTCAAACGTCTGCCGGTTGGAAAGCTCCCCGTGCCCGGTCGTAAACGCCACGATCGGCTTAAAGTCCCGCTTGAGCTTCTGGATGGCGCTGGCAAACTTATACTCCAGCAGCGATACCGCATTGTTGAGAATGATATCGCTGGGCACGCCCGGCATCTCATTTTCGAGGATGTTGACCGGGATGCTGCGGCCGCCATAATAGAAGACCACATAGGGCCAGATCATCTGGGTAGACGTACCGTCGGTATTCTTGACCCGCAGGTTGATCGGCACAATACCATCTTTGGCCATCTCCTCCCGGCGGGCATTGACGTCCTCCTTGCTGCCCACGTTGGGGTCCACAAACTCATACTCGATATAGCCGCTGTAGTTGCGGAAATCATCCAGCAGCTCCCGGGTCGACGTCTGCAGCCGCTTGAAGCCCGCCGGAAACTCCCCTTCCAGCAGCACCCGCACAAACACCACATCGTCGAGCTTGCGCAGCATCTGTTTCGTGCCCGGCGAGAGCGTGTAGCGACCCTCCTCGGTGAGATCCAGTGATCCGTAGAGCGACACATCCCCGAAGCGACTGTTGGCCAGTATATTGACAAAAATGACAATCACCAGCGCCGACAGCGCCTGCAGCAGTGCCTGCCACCGTTTGCTGCGTTTAGTTTCTTTTTTTGTAGCCATGGAAATACAACCGTATGTTGATGATGATAGCTTTTTGCGAAGCAAACCTTACCACTTTCTGCGCTCCAGCGACAGCAGGGTGAAGAAGACGAACAGCGCGATGATACTCAGAAAGTAGACCATATCGCGGCTGTCGATGACCCCGCGGCTGAGAGAATTGTAGTGATGCAACATACCCAACTGCTGCACCAGATCGTCTGTCCGCCCCACAAAAATCGGCAACTGGCTCATATACTGGAAGCCCCAGTACA
>JAUMBM010000283.1:0-7571 GCA_032115735.1 Saprospiraceae bacterium | reverse complement strand
GGTGGGCTATTGGGGGCTCCCTAATCGCTTCCAATATATCATCAGAGCAGATTCTCGGCATGAACGGCTCCGGTTTTGAGCTGGGCTTAGCTATTGCATCCTACGAACTCATGGCAGCAGCTACCCTGCTGCTCGTGGGCAAGTTTCTCCTGCCGGTATTTTTGAAAAAAGGCATTTACACCATGCCCCAGTTTCTGGAGCAGCGGTACGACGGTCGTGTCCGTTCGCTAATGTCAATATTCTGGGTGGCGCTGTTTGTCTTTGTCAATGTGACCTCGGTTATGTATCTCGGAGGGCTTGCTATGGAAAGTTTGTTGGGATTACCGCTGATCTGGGGTATTGTCGGCCTGGTGATATACTCGGCCACCTTTTCAATCTTTGGCGGACTCAAGGCGGTTGTATGGACAGATGTAGTACAGGTTGTTGTGCTGGTTCTGGGTGGAGCTGTAGCCGCCTACTCAGTTTTGGCCTACGTGGGTGACGGCAGTTTCATGGCCGGGCTTACAGAGCTTTATCAGAAGACTCCTGAGCGCTTCAATATGGTATTTGCGCCCACAGACAGCTATATCGATCGACTAAGTGGAGAAACACGTTCTGCCTATACTTTATTGCCGGGTATCAGCGTGCTCCTGGGCGGCATGTGGATTGCCAATCTGTACTATTGGGGCAACAACCAGTATATTATCCAGCGAGCACTGGCTGCTACCAGCCTGCGGGAAGCCCAGAAGGGGATTGTATTTGCCGCCTTCCTCAAGGTCTTCATGCCCTTGGTTGTGGTTATTCCGGGTATTGCTGCTTTTGTACTAAACGCAGATATCCAGAAGGCGGATCAGGCTTTCCCTTGGGTGCTCAACAATTATGTAGTTGTCGGACTGAAGGGGCTTACCATTGCAGGACTAATTGCAGCCATTGGTTCGTCCATCAGTTCTATCGTCAACAGCGCTTCTACCATTTTTACACTTGATATCTATCACAAGCACATAGACCAACAGGCTTCAGAGGCCAAATTGGTAAATGTCGGCAAGATTTCAGCAGCACTTTCCTTGGTCATTGGGGCACTTATCGCCCCCTCTCTGGGCAATCTCGGGCAGGTATTTCAGTACATACAAGAATATACAGGCCTGATCAGCCCGGGGGTGGTCGCGATATTTATCTTTGGTATGTTTTGGAAAAGAACTACAGCCAATGCTGCCTTGGCTGTGGTAGTCGCAGCTATCCCGCTTTCGCTGGGCTTCAAGCTGCTGTTTCCGGATCTGCCCTTTATTGACCGCATGGGAATTACCTTCCTGCTATGTGCCCTCCTCTTGATAGTCATCTCTCTGCTGGAGATTCGGGGACGGAAAGCCGAAGTAACAGATGGCACACTTCGCTGGGGATTGATATTGTCGCTGCTAGTCATTGGCGCTGCAACAGGTGCCAAAATCCTGCTCGAAGACATCCCTATGGTAGGCAAGGGCACAGGTCTGCTGACATTGGTACTCTCTCTGTTGGCCGTCGGGCTGTTGTGGACGGAGCGCAAGAGCGATGATGTGAAAGGAATTGAGATTGAGCGTAGTCTTTTTAGTACTGACCGTTCCTTCAATCTAGGGGCCTTTGCCGTGATGCTCATATTGCTGGCCATCTATGCCGGGCTCTGGTAGCAGATAGTGGTCTTATAAGTAAAAAAGGAGCAGGATGTATCCTGCTCCTTTTTACTTATATCTATTATGTCTGACTATGTATTAGGCACCTTGAAGGTCGCAAACAACCTTCTAATGCTATATCGGCCGGCACCATTTACATACAGCATCATAACGCCCCCGGTAATGGCCAGATTTTTCATAAAATATATTTCGTGCATGCGACGCTCGCTCTCCGGGTCATTCCAGAAAGAGTGCACAATGAAAGTGACCGGAATCCAATAGAGGAGCACCAGGAAAGCACCTGTACTGGCACGATAACCAGTAAGCATCATAATACCCCCCAGCACAAGTACCGTCGTGCCACCGTAGAGCAGCCAGTTTTGTCGCCACACCAATCCGTAGGAGGTCATTATTTCGCGCGTTTCATCAAAATAGCGGATAATATCGTATGCCTCATATAAAAAAATGAACGACAGCAGTACCCTTCCAATTAAATCTACTATATCTTTCATGGTATCATCTTTTGGGCGTTGAAGCCGAAGAAGACCCACAGGGGTCACAATAATTAAGGATGGACAATATACAGCTATTTTTGTTATCACACCTTTGAAGGTTCTGCAACAGTCCTGAAGTGACTAGGCATGTGCCGGAGGTTTGGGTGCTACTACTTCTATGAGTTCGTTGAGTATCATCGCAGTTGCGCCCCACACAATTTTATTGTGTACGTGAAAACTTGGCACATCATTTAGTATGAACCCTTCTTTAAACTCTACGCGGCTCAACTGCCGGCTCTGGGGAGATAAAAAATGAGAGAAGGGTACGGTGAGCAGGCTGTGTACCTCTTCTGCCTGAGGTACAAATACAGGCTTTGCGGCCGTCCATCCGACAAAAGGGAAAACCCTGAAGTTGCTCACGGGAATATACAAGTCCGTCAAAGGCGCCAACACCTCAATATGATGGACAGGAGCATTGACCTCTTCAAAAGCCTCGCGCAAGGCTGTATGCTGTAAACTGGCATCTGCAGGATCCAGCTGACCCCCCGGAAAGCTAATCTGCCCACGGTGCCTGTCGTTAGCATTGGACGCATTCCGCTCAATCAGCACTATCTCCCAGTCCTGTTCGCCAGGAAAAAACAGTATGAGCACCCCTGCCTGTCGGGCGTTTTCGGGTACTGGTAAGTGTTGATTGCGTGCGAGGTGCGCCATGCGGTACTGCGCCTCTTTACCTGGCAGCGGCTGACTAAGCTGATGCCGAAGATGTGCAATGAATGTATCCATAAGGTAAATTATAACACAGAAAGGCTGGGTCAGGGTTTCGTGTACCCGGACAGTATCCGCTTATGTCATCGGAGGAATAAGAAACTTATTACACGAAGACACCCTTAACCCGCACCGCCCGGGTTAGATTTTTGCAAGTAAAGCTCTATAGCCGCCGGCATGGACGGTGCTTCCTGCGTAGGTGCCTTGATATTGGCTACGAGACTGTTATCCTCTACTGCCTTCAGGGTACTGTTGCCAAATACCGCAATCCGTGTTTCATTTTGCTTGAAATCAGGAAAATTATCAAACAGTGACTGTATACCCTGAGGGCTGAAGAAGACAAGCACGTCGTAAGTTACATCGCTCAAATCTGACAGGTCGCTACTGACAGTGCGGTACATAATAGCATCCTGACAGTGGTACTGGTTGGCCTCCATGTAGGAGGTTACATCCAGCGCACCCAGATTTGAACAGGGCAGCAAAAATTTTTCGGATTTGTGCTTCTTGAGCACCGTTGCCAGATCATTAATACTTCGCTCCCCAAAAAACACCTTTCGCTTGCGATAGATAATAAACTTCTGCAGATAATTAGCAATGGCCTCCGTAAGACAGAAGTATTTGGTGTCCTCCGACATCTGAACCCGCATTTCTTTGCAGATCCTGAAAAAATGGTCTATTGAGTTCTTGCTCGTAAAAATAACTGCAGGATATTCGTCCGGGCGAATTCGCTGTTTCCTGAATTCTTTGACGTCAAGCCCTTCAACGTGAATGAAAGGCCTCCAGTCAATCTGCAAGTTATACTTCTTCTCTAAGTCATAGTAGGGAGAACGCTGCTCCGGTTTGGGCTGAGAAACAAGAATCGTTTTGACTTGCTTGAAAGTTTCCTCCTTCACTTGGCCGTTTGTTGACATTCAACAGCTGTGTTTAGTATTTGTTGCCCTCAATACTCATGACAAACCGTTGTACATCAGCTTATACAAGTATAACACAGGCATAATTTCAATGACGCAAAGATACAACAAAAAGTGGAATTGATATAAAAAGATAAATCGGTTAGCAATCACCATTCCTCTTGCTGCATGCAATAAATATAAGATAACCAACAGGCTCACCCCTATCCATATAACGGGTTCCTGCCAGTCCGCAGGGCTGTAGGTCAGGAGTAAGTTGAGCGGCGTCAGCACCAAACCCACCAGAATAACAAAGACCATGATGGTAAAGCTGTGCAGACGACTTTCCTTCGTCACCGGGAAAATATATCCCAGAATCGCCAGCGTGATGTGTTTGAGGAGAAGAGCGAGCAAAGTGATGGCCGCAATCACGGGAATCTGAAGCTGAATGGGCTGTTGTCCCCACAACGACCATAGCTCGTTGAGCTGGTACAAAAACAGCGCAAAGTGATACAGGAAGATAACGTACACAAAAGCAAATGGCAGCAGCCCGGATCCCTCCCTCTCCCGGAACAGTTGGTTTAGCATATTGTCATTCAGTGCCGCCTTATAACACTTTATGTACAGCGTCCGAAAGAAAGTAAGCGATACCGTCGTGAGTAACAGACCGCCAATCACAATACCTAAGAGCCAGGCACGGCTGTTCTGCGGTGGCTCATAAGCCTGCTTTTCTACTGCTGCCCGCGACGGATCAACCTCCTTGAGCCCTTGTGCTGACTTGCCTGCAGGAAGAGGGACAGCAGCACGCAGATCGAAAGGATTCGAAGACTGGTTTGCGGCTGTCGTATCCTGCCAAACAGCCGTTAATGTGCTGTCTACCAATAGAACTGCCCTTCCGAGTCTGGGCTGGAGATCGAAAGGATTGGCCGTAGTTTGTGCCGGAGAACATTCCATGCCAAAGCAGCCCAGAGCTACCCACAAAAGTCGCAGGAATAATGTCCGCATGTGTCCTATTTGGGCGCAAAAATACGGATTAGTATTCAAAATCAATAGCTATTTCGCTACTCCTGTCTCTATGCTCCTCAGGCCAAACAGATCCTTCGATAAAAAAATCTATGCACTCACGCTTTGTACGCTAAATTGCGTTTCTTTGGAAAGCTAATTTTTTGCTTAGCTACCTGTATGAACTATAGCTCGATCCGCAAAGTAATTATTCTGGGGGCCATCTCACTGGTTGGCATCATTGCGATGCAAACCTACTGGGTTGCCAGCACCTGGAATCTAAACGAGGAGGAATTTGACCAAAAAACTAAACTGGCATTGTATCGTGTGGCCACTACACTCGCCGGTATGAACGGTGCAGCATTGCCCTCCCGGGATGTCATTAAACAAAGAAGTACCAATTACTACATTGTCAACATCGCCAATGAATTCAACGGAAACATATTGACCTACCTGCTCCAGAAAGAGTTTGAAGCCATTGCGCTTAATATTGACTTCGAGTATGCCGTGTTTGACTGCCACACCAACGAAATGGTTTACGGCGGGTACTGCAGCTATGCCCCCGAAGACCAAAACAGGCAGACCTCCTTGGGAAAATTGCCCAAAGTTGCAGGCCTCACTTACTATTTTGGCGTCAAATTTCCCACCCGATCAGGGTTTCTGCTCGACCAGATGCAGCTGTCCATTTTCTTATCCGGCATATTGGTGCTCACCCTCTTATTTTTCGTGTATTCCATGTCTGTCATATTACGGCAGAAACGTCTTTCTGACATGCAGAAAGACTTTATCAACAACATGACCCATGAGTTTAAAACCCCACTGTCTACCATCCGCATTTCTGCCGGCGTATTTGTTACTGATGAACGGATCAAAAGTGACAGCCGCCTACTCAAGTACGCCTCTATCATTTTGGAACAAAATGAACGACTGAATAAGCAGGTCGAAAAGGTGCTCCAACTGGCCAAAATGGATCAGGGCAACATAGATCTTCAAATAGAAAGCTGCTCGCTGGAGGATGTTCTGACTCCCGTAATTGACAGCATGCGGCTGCGCATCGAAGAGGCGGGCGGACAACTGATAGCCGACATACCCGACAGTGTTCCGGACATACAGGCCGACAGGCTTCATCTTTCAAATGTGCTCTACAATCTACTCGACAACGCTGCCAAATACTGCGTACAAGCACCCTTCATCCAACTCCGGGTGCAAGTTGATCATCAGTTCGTGCATATTGTTGTCCAGGACAATGGCATCGGCATCGGCAGAGAACATCACACCCGTGTATTTGACAGATTCTACCGCGTGCCAACAGGTAATATTCACAATGTCAAGGGCTTTGGGCTGGGACTTTTTTACACCAAACGCATCTGCGACGCGCACGGGTGGAAGATCAGACTCAACAGCCAGCCTGGTCAGGGAACAACCATAGCTATCCAATTACCCCGAATGCAATCGGCCAAAATATGAAAGCACACCTACTGTATGTAGAAGATGATGAGAGTCTTGGATTCGTGACGCGAGATCACCTCGAGCTGCAGGGCTATGTCGTCACACATTGCGCCGATGGCCACGATGCGCTGCAGGTGCTGCAGACCCAAACTTTCGATTTGTGTCTGCTTGATGTCATGCTGCCGGGCATCGATGGCTTCAGTCTTGCCAAAGAAATCCGCAAAACCAACACGGAAGTGCCCATCCTTTTTCTCACCGCCAAATCCCTCAAAGAAGATAAAATCCAGGGGTTCCGCCTGGGAGCTGACGATTTCATCACCAAGCCCTTTAGTATAGAGGAGCTGATACTGCGTATAGAGGTATTCCTGCGTCGTCGGAAGATAGGTGAAGTGCCCTCACACTATATTCCGCTTGGCAACTGCCATTTTGATCACACCAAACTGGAGCTCAACTGCATGGGTAACATCCGAAGGCTCACGCAGCGGGAAGCAGACCTGCTGCTTTTTTTATGGAAAAACAGAAATCAGATCGTCCGCCGATCTACTATACTCGAAAACATCTGGGGGGAAGACGACTACTTCCTTGGCCGCAGCCTCGACGTATTCATCTCTCGCCTGCGCAAGTACGTGAAAGAGGATGTTTCTGTAAAAATTGAGAATATACACGGCATTGGTTTTTGCCTGCAAATCAACTCCGAACCCTGATTTTTGATCTTATCGACTGCCAATTGCCTAGGTATAGCCAAAAATTGTCAGATGAAATGTCTTGCCTCTTTACTTTTTATGTTTTTTTACAGGAATCCGTTATCTTTGCACTTCCGTTGGAGAAACCTGCCAATAATACTCTGAACAACAGGTTGTTGACGGACACGTAACAAGAACAAGCTGTGCAAAACGGCACAGTTGATCACACACTGAATTAAATACTACCTTCGATGGCACTGATTGGACAGATCAGAAAGAACTCGTGGATCATCGTAGTCTTTATCGCGCTGGGCGTGGGAGGCTTCATCCTCATGGATATCATGACTTCGGGCAACGCGCCCGGCGGTGGCGCCGGCTCTAAGATGATCATTGGCAAAGTGGACGGCGAGAAATTTGACCGAAACGATTTCGAACGTACGTACAGCCTGCTGTACCAGAGCGCAGGTGGCAACCCCTACGCTAACCGCGCACAGCACTGGAACTGGTACGTGGAAAACCACATTGTTTCGACAGAAGCTGAGAAACTCGGTCTTGCTGTCGGTGATCAGGAAAGGGCTGACCTCGAGTTCGGTGATAACCCCAGCTCCATCATTCAGCAGCGTTTCTCCAATCCTGCCCAGCCTGGCGTCGTTGACCGTCAGCAAC
>JAUMBM010000282.1:0-2257 GCA_032115735.1 Saprospiraceae bacterium | reverse complement strand
GGTCGGCGATGGCGAGTCCTGCCGAGCGCGCCAGTTGGTTGCAGTCCGCTTCCAGAAACGTATCGAAGGTATACTGATTGCTCAGTTGCGAGTCGATGCGCGGCTTTTTGATCCCCGGTATGATGAAGGGATTTTTGATCTGCACCGAGTCGATGGAGCCCGGCGGCATATAGGTGTCGCTGCTGTAGGCCTGTCGACTGCCGGTGGCTGCTGCCGTGGCTGTATGGCTGTGCGTGCCTCCGCCATTGACGGAGGGGGGTGCCGACCTGCGCGGGGCGGCAGCGGAAGTGGGTTCCTGGGTGGTAATTATCTGGTACAGGAGCTGCCCCTTATCACCGAGTTCTTCGCGGATGGTGTGCTTCAGGATACCTACATAATGCTCTTCCAGCCACTCATAAAAAAAGCGGTTGGGCACCTGAATTACCAGCGAATTGTCTCTCAGCGATACCGGCCGGATGGGTTCAAACCAGGTCTTGAAACTCTGGTCGGGCACCATGCGCCGGATGGTCTGCAGACAGCTATCCCATACCATAGCGTGATCTTTCGCCATACTACATGAACAGTCTACACGGAACGAGTTTTCTCAAAGCTTTCCGTCAGTAAAAAAATAAACTTGCTAAAAACTTTTGCTGGTATCAGTAGGTCGCTGCCACCGCCGAAGCGGCTTCATGAGCGTGTTGGAGCAGATCGGCTGAAGCTTGTTGTCACTGGCCGATCGCACCAGGAGGATTGCAAAGGTGGGGAAAAAAAATGAAGTGCTAAAGCTTCATTTACCTTTTTGTGATATTTTTTTTGGGGTAATACATAACTTAAAAATGCCTCCGGCAGGCCGCTCTGCCGAATGGCTTGTATTCATTGGAATCCTGTATCTTTGGGTGGCAATCATCAAAATTTTTTAGCTCCATGGCCGATGTACGTATTGAAGAATCCTGGAAAAAGGTGCTGGCACATACTTTCCAAGAACCTTATTTTCAGTCACTTGTGAATTTTTTGCGCGATGCCCGCGAGGCGGGCCGCACCCTCTATCCGCCGGGTAGCCTCATTTTCAATGCTTTCAACAGTACGCCCTTTGAGCAGGTGAAAGTGGTCATCCTGGGGCAGGATCCCTACCACAATCCGGGGGAGGCTATGGGACTCAGTTTTTCGGTTCCGCGCGGGCAGCGCATACCGCCTTCGCTGCAGAATATTTATAAGGAGTTGCAGCGGGATCTGGGCATTCCGCCTGCGGCGCATGGCGACCTGAGCAGCTGGGCTGCGCAGGGGGTGCTGCTGCTCAATGCCATGCTCACGGTTGAGCACAACCAGCCGGGCAGCCACCAGAAGATCGGCTGGCAGAATTTTACCGACGAGGCCATCCGGCAGCTGTCGCTGCAGCGCAGCGGGCTGGTATTTATGCTGTGGGGCAATTTTGCCCGCAGCAAGGCGCCGCTCATCGATGCTTCCCGCCACCTCATCCTGCAGGCGGCCCACCCCTCCCCTTTTTCCGTGCAGGGCTTTCTCGGCTGCGGGCATTTTTCTCAAGCCAACGAATGGCTGCAGCGGCAGCAGCTGCCGCCCATTGACTGGGTGCTGCCGGCCTAGGCCGGCCACATTTCATTTGGCTCGAGGGGCTTTTTTTTTAAAAAATCACCCCCTGCGCCGCCATTCATACAAATCTATTTTTTCAAAACCATTTATTTTCAAAATAAATACATACATTTCGCCTTGGTTACAGGCTCCTTTGCGGCTGGCTGCCCGGCCGGGTGGGGGTCATTTTTTTCACACAACCAAGGTATTTCATGAAAAAAGTCTTACTCCTGAGCAGCCTGCTGCTGGTCTGCGCCTACACCTTTGCCCAGCAGCTCGTGACCGGTACGGTCAGTGACAACAGTGGTGCGCCGCTTATCGGCGCCAATGTGCGTGAAAAAGGGGGCAGCAGCGGTACGGTCACCGATGCGGAGGGTGCGTTTACGCTGCGCGTGAGCTCGCCGGAGGCGGTGCTGAGTGTCACCTATATTGGTTATCTGAGCCAGGACGTGCTGCTGTCGGGGCGCAGCAATCTCAGCATTGTGCTCGAGGAGGGTGTCAACCTCGGCGAGGTGCAGGTGGTGGGTACGCGCAGCCTCAACCGCTCGGCGACACAGACGCCGGTGGCGATCGACATCATCGACCTGCGGGAGGTGACCAGCCGGGTGGGTCAGCTGGACGTCAATCAGTTGCTGCAGTTTGCAGCGCCTAGCTTCAATGCCAACAAGCAGTCGGGCGCCGATGGCGCCGA
>JAUMBM010000281.1:0-12327 GCA_032115735.1 Saprospiraceae bacterium | reverse complement strand
GGATTGAGAGGTCTCGGTATGGCGTTCTTGTTGACCGGACTGATGGGGATCGCTTTTATGAGCCTCATGGGCATCAATCCTGCATCATTTGCAACTGCCAATTGATTGCCTGTTGTAATTCTTGAATTTATCAACAGCATGTAATTGTCAAACGGATATGCTGTCCGCTTTACTATATTACTGCTGTCTTGTATAACGACTATAAGTATTCAGACGATGAATTTCATCTTAATGTCAGTCGTGGTTTTCAGTGCAGTAATTCTCTTGTTATCACTGCTGCTGATTGTTGCCCGTAAACGACTAGTTCCCCAAGGGAATGTCAAGATTATCGTTAATGGAGATGAGGAGAATCCTATTCTGGTCGCTCCGGGAAGTTCTCTGCTTTCCTCACTGTCTGATAAAAATATTTTCCTGCCTTCTGCCTGCGGTGGTGGGGGTACTTGTGCTATGTGCGAGTGCCATATCGACGAGGGAGGTGGAGATGTGCTGCCTACGGAGCTCAACCACCTTACGCGTAAAGAGGTGGCTGAGCACAAGCGCCTGGCTTGTCAGGTAAAGGTGCGTCAGGATATGCGCATTCGTATTCCTGAAGAAATCTTTGGTATCAAGAAATGGGAGTGTACAGTGGTTTCTAACTACAACGTGGCTTCTTTTATCAAGGAATTCGTCGTTCGGCTGCCAGAGGGGGAAACTATGGATTTCCAGTCCGGCGGTTATATCCAGATCGATGTGCCTAAAATCACCGTGGATTTCAAGGACATGGAAATCACGGCGCACCCTGAGCATCATGGCGATGACCCGCAGAAGTTCCGCTCCGAATGGGATAAGTTCAAACTCTGGGATCTTAAGATGGTCAATGATGAAGAGCAGTTCCGCGCTTATTCTATGGCCAATCACCCTGCAGAGGGCAATATCATCATGCTCAACATCCGTATTGCTACGCCACCCTGGGATCGTGCTACCAACAACTGGATGAAGGTTAATCCGGGGGTTTGCTCTTCCTACGTTTTCGGTTGTAAGCCTGGCGATAAGGTGATGATTTCCGGTCCTTATGGCGAGTTCTTCATCAAACCAACGAGGAAGGAAATGGTCTACATCGGCGGTGGTGCTGGTATGGCTCCTCTCCGTTCCCACCTTTTCCATCTCTTCCATACGCTCAAAACAACAGATCGCAAGGTCTCTTTCTGGTATGGTGGCCGTACGCGTCGTGAGTTGTTCTATATCGAGCAATTCCGGGAGATCGAGCGTCAGTTCCCCAACTTCAAGTTCTATGTCGCACTCGATAATCCGCTACCAGAAGATAACTGGAAGGTAAAAGAGAATGTGGATGCGGAAGGTGACGGCTTTGTAGGTTTCATTATGCCCGTTCTCTATGAGAAGTATCTCAAGAATCATCCGGAGCCTGAAGAGGTTGAGTACTACTTCTGCGGTCCACCTATGATGAACCAGTCAGTTATCAAGACACTTGATGAGCTGGGTGTTCCGGAAGATAATATTTCCTTTGACGACTTTGGCGGATAACCGCTGATCTTCAAGATATTCCAGGCGGCATGTCGCCTAAAAATATCGATAGCTAAAAAAAAGTTTGGGTGGTATCAGCCGCCCAAACTTTTTTTATGCAGCAGCAACTGATTTAATCCACTTTTTCTGCGTCGTGCAGGATATACATCAGTCGGTTGGGATCTGCATCGTTAAGTTCCAGTCGACCTTTGATGGTAATGGCTTCTGTTGTATAGGGGACAGGAAGCCTTGCAAAAACTTCCATGACCGTTTCAGGACCCGCACCGCCACAGAAGAAGCACATGTTGTAAGGGAAGGCTGAAAAAATAAACTCTTTTTGACCTTTGTACCCTTCAACCGGGATGATATAGCCTTTAATGGTAATTTGACGGTTGTTGAGCGCTTTGGTCTCTGCACTAAAAATAGGGACATCCACTTTAAACCCCAAAAGCTCATCGTATTTCTTCTGATAAGTGACTTTTGAGAGCGTTTGCCACATGGCACTCTGTGCCTGCGCAGTAAAAAATACCCCGGCGAGCAGCAGGGTTGTGAGCACCATTTTTTTCATATTCACCATATTTGTGTTTGAGCAATTGTGTATATATGCCAGTCATGTATTACAATTCGTAACGTCAATATAACGCAAGCTAATGTATTTCGTTGTCTGACAGCAGATAGTTTCTGGTATCAACGCCCGGGGATCGGCCCCAAAAAACAAAAGCCAATTGTACTTTCTGCAGATGCGTCCAGTACAATTGGCTCCGTGCTTGCTAAGTCTTTCAAATAGCCCGCAGATTCAGCCCGTGCTTACGGCCAAATACCCATAGAAGAGTAGTCGCTTCCAATCTTCATGATGGCACTGACAAAGGCCGCTGTGCGGAGGTTATCTACCCCCTTCTGACGCTGGATATCCAGAATCTGATTGAAAGAGGTAATCATGGTATCCTCCAGACCGCTGCGTACCAGATCGATCTCATCAGCACCACGCGCCAAAGCCAGACGGTCTTTCATGTCGATTTGCTTACCTGTCATTTTCTCCACCACGTCCAGCAATCGGTCATACTGGTTTTGGTTGAAGCGGCGATCCATCCTGCCAAAACGCATGTGAGACAGATTTTTAAGCCATTCGAAGTAAGAAACGGTTACACCACCCGCATTGAGATAGACATCGGGAATGATCATCACGCCCTTGTCAATTAGTATCCTTTGCGCCTCAGCAGTCACAGGGCCATTGGCGGCTTCTGCAACAATCTTGGCTTTCACGCGGCCTGCATTCCCCTCGTGGATAGTATTCTCAAGCGCCGCAGGGATCAGGATATCACAGTCGAATTCATTACAAATTTCGCGCTGCTCTTTGGGATAACTGGTAGCCCCGGGGTAGTCGAGGATAGAACCCGTCTCCTTACGGAAACGAATCAGGTCGTGAATGTCAATACCATCTGCTTTGTAAATAGCACCTTCTACCTCGCCGATACCAACAATGATGGCATTGCCTTCGTCTTGTGCAATTTTGGCAGAAAAAGAACCCACATTACCCAAGCCTTGTAAAACGATGCGCTTACCTGCAATCCCGATGGACAGCCCGAGACGCTTCATCTCTTCCGGCTGGTTGCAGGCTTCGCGAACGCCATAAAAAACACCGCGGCCGGTGGCTTCTTCCCTGCCCCGGATACCACTGAGGTTGACAGGCTTACCAGTTACACAACCAGCCGCATCGATATCGTGCTCATTGAAGGCACGGTAGGTATCATAGATCCAAGCCATCTCGCGTGCCCCCGTGCCGTAGTCGGGCGCAGGAACATCAATGGCCGGGCCAATAAAATTACGCTTGACAAGCTCATAGGTGTAACGCCGGGTGATTTGCTCGAGCTGCTCAGTCGTATAATCCCAGGGGTTGATTTTTACTCCGCCTTTGGCACCCCCAAAAGGTACGTCAACAATAGCACACTTGTACGACATCAGCGTAGCCAGCGCCATAACCTCTTCCTGATTGACGTGGTTGCTGTAGCGAATACCACCTTTGGTTGGAGAGCGGTGGTGGCTGTGCTGTACTCTGTACGCCTCAATGACCTGTACCTCGTTGCCGATCTTTACCGGGAAACGCATGCGGTAAACGGAGTTGCAGGCCCGAATCTGTTCGAGCAGACCCGCAGGAAGCCCCGTATAAGGAGCAGCTTCGTCAAAATAGTTTTGTACGCTGTCAAAAAAGACATCGCGACCTCGATTACTCATGATGGTCAATTTGGTTTTCAATATTGGTTAGCTTCCGGTTCAGATAGACCAGGAAGATTACGATACCCAGAAAGATAGCCAAAATAACGGCTACAACCACGTACATTTTTCCCATGCTGCGCATGAAGTCTACCTGCTCTGCATGTGCAAAAGCGGGCTGATGTAGCATAACCAACGCCAGCAGCAGCAACAATGTTCTGAAAATCATACATGGTCTATTGACGCTCCAAAAGTCGCTATTTTTAAGCATAGCACAAAAGAATATTATGGTGTTATTCATCATCATTTATTAATCGCTGAATTCGTAGGAGTCGGTAGTAAAGACCCCCAATCCACACACCCAGCAGTGTCCAGCCAATGACTGCCGGATAGAACACCATACGCATGGTGTTGTCCAGATCTTCTCCGCCCAGCGCAGGGTTTCCACCATTGCCGGGGTGCAGACTGTCGGTGAGCCTTGGCAATACGTAGATGAGTGGTATCATGGCTGCAAAAGCAAATATATTGTACACCGCCGCAACACGCGCCTTTCGCTCCTGATCGGGAAAGGCAGCTCTCAGCACAAAGTAGGCGCAATAGATCAGGAGCGATATGAGGGTGGTAAACTGCTTAATGTCCCAGCTCCAGTATTGCCCCCAAGTGTGCCTGGCCCAGATAGCACCTGTCAGGAGTCCCAGAATGCCGTACAACAGGCCAACCGTCGTCAAGGCTGCCGCTTTTTCGTCGGCCTGCGGATCCGATCCTTTCAGGTAGCGAATGCTGTAGGTGAGCGCTCCGATAAACAGTAGTACCATCGCCAGCCAAAGCGATACGTGAAAGTAGGTGTTGCGAATGGTCTCGGCCAGAATGCTGCGGAAAGGAAAATGCATGCCGGGTGTTTCGTGCAGCTGGTCTATATTATCATTTTTCCAAAGCTGCAGCCCCAGCGCTGTATTGATACTATCCTGTGTAATTTGTATGGCTACGGGCCGCACGAAGGCACCATCCTGCTCATTGTCAATGATGAGGCTAAAATCCTGAACCTTTCGGTCGGTGGGCAGGCAGGCAGGAATGCTGAACAAGGCTGTTAGCTGTGTCTCGCTTACAGCATGCATTTTTTCAGCAGTCAAAGCTCTTTCTTCGTCAAGCTTTAGCCATACGCGCTGGTTTGCCTGTGCGGACAGAAAGTGCGTGTTATAGCCTTCTACCTGCAACAGCACCTGCTCACCTGTGCGCCCGTTTACCGGGGTCACGGCTGTGATACCGGGTTTCAGGGGTACCAACAGACCTGCTGTGTGTGCATACACCAGTAATATGACTGCCAGTATTTTCCACCAGCGTTGTTTCAATAGTTTATCCATGCTTCATTCGTATATGCCTACTGTCGGTTGCTAATCGCGCCACAAAAAAGGGAACAGCACAAGGGCTACCGCCAGCAAGCTTAAATCAATGGCTATGAGTATGACAATGTCGCCATCAATAGTTGTATCCGTCATAAGCCCCAGGGCATTGGCGCTGATGCGCACCAGCGTCAGCAGAATGGGAATGATGAGCGGAAAACCCAGCACCGCCATAAGCGTGGCGCTGTTCTGTGTTTTGGCGGCAATAGCAGCTATAAATGTCAGGGTTATGGACATGCCCACACTGCCCAGCAGAATGATGGACACGAACAAACCGGTGTTGCGCACCGGATTGGTGGTCAATACCGAGAGCAGTGCCCAGCTGAGCATACTCAGGCCTGCCAGCAACAGGGTGTTGTAAATCATTTTGGCCACCAAAAGTGCAGCAGGGTTGACCAATGTGTAATAATACAACTGCCGCTGGCTGCTCTCCTGGACAAAACTTTTGACAACAGCACTAATGGCTGCAAAGAGCACCAATACCCAGTAGAGGGCGTTCCAGACCATGGGTTCCAGTCTGACCAGCGCACTGTAGGCCACCACCACACTGGAGAGCACATACAACACTATACCACCCAAAGCATATTGGGTGCGCAACTCCAGCAACAGGTCGCGATGAATCAGCCGTATGGTCTCCTGCCAAAAATTCATGCTGCAAATTTACAGGCTTTTTGCGCATTTCTCCTACATTTTTAGCATCGGCAGAAAATGTGACAAGCGGCAGATAATACGGCATCGTCCTGCCGCTGACAGATGCCCAACGGCCATCTGTGGAGGCCTTCGCATAGGCGTATGCCAACTTTTTTGCTGCTTATTGATTATCTTTATGCCGGCAAGTGGCCGCCTGGCGGCCGCAATAAGGGCTGTAATGCTCACCTCTACAGCAAGGGGGGTGAGTAACTTCTGATAATATCTGCGCTGACGTATACGTTACAGTAGTATGAAAAATGAACTCCTCCCTTCTGTAAAAAAATGGCTGCCAATATATTGTGTAAGCCTGCTGCTTATGGTCTCATCATCTGCCGGCGCCTCGGCAGATCCTGCCTACTACAAGGCACCTGCCAAAAACGGCGACGGGGTGCTGTCATTGATGCGCCGATACCAACTGGCTGACTTCAGTTGCAACATCGAACGCTTCTATGAGCTCAACAGGCTTTCCCGCAATGCTGCTTTGCTCGTAGGCAAGGAATATCTGCTGCCTATTCTTATCTATGAGTTTAATGGACAGAGTATTCGGTCTACGATCGGGGTTGACAACTGGGAAATGGCACTGGCCATACAGCGCTACAATGAGGAAATGCTCAACAGCGGGCACAGGAATCAATCTTATCAGGATGACCGACAGCTCTGGGTGCCTCATCATGCCTTGTATTGTGCTGCCGAAACAGTTCCTGTGCCTCCTCCCTCCGGCAGCCTGGTGGCCGAGCCGGCCAATCGTACCTTTCCCATTTTTGGCAATGAGTATGCGTATGTCCCGCTGCTGAGCTCACAATTGTCAGGGCAGGTTTTTTACATCTCTGCGGGGCATGGCGGACCAGACCCCGGCGCTATCGGCCATAGAGACGGCAAACGCCTCTGTGAGGATGAATACGCCTATGACGTGGCACTCAGGCTATGCCGCCAGCTACTGGCGCACGGAGCAACGGCCTACATGATTATCAGGGATAAAAATGATGGTATCCGCAATGAGCAGTTTCTCGTTTGTGATGAAGATGAAGTGCAGTGGGGCGACCAGCCTATAGATATAAGCCAGCGCGTACGGCTCACAGAGCGTTCCGATATCATCAATGACTTGTATCGCAAGCACCAGGCACTGGGTGCGCGCCGACAAGTAGCGATCATGATTCACGTTGACTCCAGATCCGTAAGTGAACAAACAGATTTGTTCTTCTATCACCAGGAAAATAGTGAACTAAGTCAGCGAATGGCGCAGCGAATGCAGCAGACCATGGCCTCCAAATACGCGCGCTATCAAGCCAACAGAGGATATCATGGCACCGTGAGCACCCGCAACCTGCACATGTTGCGCGAGTGCCTGCCTACTTCCGTCTACATAGAACTGGCTAATATTCGCAATACCTATGATCAGCGGCGGATCATTCAGACACGCAATCGCCAGCTGCTTGCCGACTGGCTGTTTGAGGGACTGTTGGAGCAGTAGCAATTGTTGGAAAAATCAAAAAAGCACTCTTTCGCCCGCCTAGCCTTTATTTTCCCGCCCAAAAAGGTCTTTGCTGCGGGTGTCCAGGATGGGCTTGGGGGTAGGGGCTTTGTCCATTTCTTCGGTCGGTAGCTGGTCAATGTAACGCCAACGCTGATTTTTCCAGAAATAGGCCTCGTAAGTACCATCGGGTACGTACAGGGTTCGCCCGTCCGGCCCGCCAATCTCCATAAGGTGGTCAAATACGATCATACCGAGTTCGTCATCGTAGTTGCACCGCACAGAGGCATCTGCAGAGTATTCAAGCAGAATTCGGTTTTTGTAAACGGCCTTGTTATCAGGCGTCTGGTGTGCAAAAACAGGTACCCCAAAAACCGGCTGCTCATTCTCGAAGGTGAGTACGTCAATTACTTTTCGCTTCGCAAAAAATTCAAATCCGTCAAAACCAAAAAGCAGCCAGGCAGGCTTGCCGTCAGGCGTAGTCGTTGCCAACAGGCGGTAGTAAACAGCACCATACCAGCGATCAGCGGTCAGTCGCTGTTGCGAAAGATCCTGACCCGCGAACTCAAACGAACGGTCAATCAGCGGGTACAGTTTCAGGGACTCTCGATTCATCTGTATGGCACCGTAGTAGCGGTACTCATTTTCATTGACGTACAGCTGCCAGGTAAATATCCGGAATGTGCTGTCGGGCGGATATAAGACAGAAATATTTTGGAGTTGCTGGAAGTTGTAAGAGAAAGAACTGGGGACCCGCAGACAACGGACAAGGGTCGTGATGAGGCTTTTGCAGGCGACAAAACGGTTGTCGGCTACGGAATCGTTGATGACAGCATAGGAGAGTACGCCCAGCGTATCTTCAATGGAGCTTATCTGGGCGGTTGCTTCTGCAGTCAGGGGGCCTGCTTTTTGTGCCCGCAAATGAAAATTCGATGCGACAAGCAGGGGGAGTAGCAGCAGATAGCTTAACGTTGTTTTCATGTGGCTCGTTCGTTATTGAATTTATACAGAGCGTTTTCAGATCCTTCGCATCAACCCCCGGGCGGGTCTTTTTCACAGGTTTTGATCTTTTGAAGTCACATGGCATTAGCCACGATCCTTCAGAATTGCATAAACGTGCTAAGACACCTCTCTGTCATTTCCGATAAAAAACCCGGATATGCGCTTAACTCACAGTACTAACGTCTTTGATAACGCATGATTGTAGTAAAAGTTATTTTTTAGTCGCCCCGGGATACATTATTGCGAGCCGACTGTTCGCCGGCTGGAAATTTAATGCGAACTTTGCGGCGCTTTTGGCAGAAGCGAAAAGCTTACTTATAGCAAAGATGAAAACAAAAAAACTTAGCCGCGATAAAGTCAATGTTATCACGCTCGGGTGCTCCAAAAATCTGGTGGACTCCGAAAACCTGATCACGCAGCTGCGAGGCAATGATTATCAGGTTGTGCATGACAGCAATGAAGAGGACGCTAATATTGTCATTATCAATACGTGTGGATTTATCGATTTGGCCAAGCAGGAGTCCATCGATACTATCCTCGAATATGCCGCACGTAAACAAGAGGGTGATATTGAAAAATTGTACGTCACGGGTTGTCTGAGTCAGCGCTATAAGGACGATCTCGAACAGGAAATTCCCGAGGTCGATGCTTATTTCGGTACATTGGAGCTGCCGTCGCTGCTGGCCCGGCTGAATGCTGATTACAAGCACGAACTGATTGGCGAACGTGTGCTGACCACACCTATGCACTATGCCTACCTCAAAATTTCTGAAGGCTGCAACAGAACCTGTTCCTTTTGCGCTATCCCGCTGATGCGGGGTAAGCATCAAAGCAGACCCATCGAGGCTCTGGTGCAGGAGGCAGGCCATCTGGCCCGAAGAGGCGTCAAGGAACTCATCCTGATTGCACAGGAGCTCACCTACTACGGGCTGGATCTTTACAAGGAACGACGGCTTGCAGATCTGCTGCATGCCCTCGCAGATGTAGAAGGAATCGAATGGATTCGCCTGCACTACGCTTATCCCAGCAAATTTCCGCTGGAGGTGTTCGATGTGATGGCTGTACGTCCCGAAATATGTAACTACCTGGACATGCCCTTACAGCATGCCAGCAATACCGTGCTCGACCGCATGCGGCGGCAAATTACCCGGGAGGAAACCGCTGAGCTTATTCGCTATGCCCGGGAAAAGGTGCCCGGTATTGCCATCAGAACAACCATGCTGGTAGGCTTTCCCGGGGAAAGCGATGTCGAGTTTGAGGAGCTGTGTGAATTTGTTCGCGAAATGAAGTTTGATCGCCTGGGGGTATTCCAGTACAGCCACGAGGAGGATACCCGGGCCTACGAGCTTGAAGATGATGTACCTGCCGAGCTAAAGGCAGAAAGGGCTGCAAAGCTGATGGCTATTCAGCAGGAAATCAGCGAGGCGGCCAACCTGGCTAAAGTTGGCGGCACCTTCCGCGTACTGTTCGACCGCAAAGAGGGGGGCTATTTTATCGGACGTACAGAGGCAGATAGTCCTGAGGTGGACAACGAGGTACTGGTATCCGCTGCGGAGCATTATGTCCGCATCGGCGATTTTGCACAGGTTACCATTACGAGCGCCATGGAGTACGACCTATTCGGGCATGTCAGCACTGACTAGTTGCAGCTTGCCGGTCAGCAACAGGCGATGACTCGCCGCGACTGACCTTCGGTTCCTTCAGTCAATCTCGGCCGCATGTACATGGGTGTTGATGTAGTTTACAACACTCCTGATTGTCTGTTTGCGTATGTTGCGTTCCAGCTCCCGGTCGCGGTGCCGGAGCACATACTGAAACTTGAAGGAAATCTTGTCCTTCTCCAGGGCTACGGCCTTCAGGGCGTAACTGTCCGGCTCGATGTGCATGGCATAGGAACTTACCGCCAGTATGAGGTCGCGTTCCAGCTCTTCAACTGTCTTAAGCGCTTTGATATCCAGATCAAATTCGACACTGATGCGTCGAATGGCACCCTTGGTGAAGTTGATAATTTCGCTGGAGTATACTTTGTTGTTGGGTATGAAGACAATCTCGTCGTCATCGTTCAGCAGGGCTACTTTGGTGAGTGTAAGGTCTAGGATTTTACCCTTGTGACCAGCGATCTGCACATAGTCATCAATAGAAATTTCTCCCGAAAAGCTGATGATGATACCGCTGATGAGCTCGGAAATATAATCTTTGGCAATAATAGCAATGGCCGCAGCAACAATACTCAGCGTAGTGAAAAGGGTACGGTAATCGATGCCCCAAAAACCAAGAATTGTCATGAAGAGGGCACCCGCCTGCAACATGTACCAGATGTTTGTCAGGCCAATGATGAGGGTGTCATGCTCGCCAGGTTTCAGGTTTTTGCGCCTGCGCCAGATCCAGCTAAGTGTCCTTACAGCCAGAGAACTGCCGAAGGCAAAAATAAAAAAATTGAGAAGAAGCTGCAGCGGGTGCTGAAAAGCATGGGGTATAGAGAGAAATTCACTAATCCATTGACGTGACAGGTAGATGGCTATCAGTACAATGGTGACAATACCAATAAACCAGGATCGCAGCATGATTTAATAACTTTTCTGAACAATGTTTGCTTGTCGCCAAAACTGGTAGATGATGTCGTGTTCGATAAAATCATATACCAGGCTGACCTGACTGATGAGCGGAAGGTAGCTCCACTCGTGCTTGCCATGGCGAAACGCTACGTTGTAGTAGGGGGCATCCAATCGGTTGAGCTGGGCCGTTATGGGCTCAGGGCCGTAAAGAATCAGATGCCCGGGCCTGTCCTCGGCACAAAAATGATGAGAAGCTACACCGTAGGGCACCAAATTATCTTCGGTACCATGAAAGAACAAGCTGGGAACGGCATTAGTTCTGTTGATCTGGCTTGTATCTGCAAGGGCACCGGCCATACTGATGATACCTGCATAGCGATAGCCTGCAGGCAGCGGGCTACTCGGGGGCGCGAGTATTTTTTCAGGCCAGTATACTGCATGAAGAATGGCTTCTGCGCCGGCACTGCTGCCGGCCAGAATAATGTGCAGACTGTCCTGTCCGGCCCTTTTGGCCCGTTGCCGGAAATATTCAGTCGCGTCATATACGTCCTCAACAGCTGCTTTGAAGGTTTCCAGCTTTTCTGCTGCCGGCCGGTTGCAACCAAAGCCTTTTCCTTTGGCCGTCAACCGATAGCTGATGCTGGCCGACTGATAGCCAAAGGTTGCCAGTTGCCGGCTGAAGTAGCTATTGGCCTCTTCCCTGCGGCTGCCGCCGCTAAATCCTCCTCCGTGCACAAAAATGACAAGGTATTTGTTGCGCAGTGAGTCTGCTGCCGGATGATAGTAATCGAGCGCGAGGGTATCCTTGCCTTTGATGGAATATACCAGCTCCTCCATGACAACGGGCGCATCCATGGTACTTTCCTGTGCCCGCAGCAAAGCGGGCAGCAGTGACAGGAGCATAATAAATCCGGTAACAGATCGGGCGAGCAGTTTCATGTGCATAAAACCATTGGTGAATAAATCGACGCTTGCTTAGCAATAAAACAACCCGGCTGCCGTACTATGGATGGGCATCCGTATGTTTCAGGCGAAGCAGGCCCTCCTGACAAACACTTGCCACGAGCTTTCCGTTCCGGTCAAATATATTACCTCTGGTAAAACCACGCGCTCCGGCTGCTGAAGGGCTGTCTATGGCGTACAATAGCCAGTCGTCCATCCTGAAATCCCGGTGAAACCACATGGCATGGTCGAGGCTTGCCAGCATGACCTCGGTGAAATTACCCGCAAGGCCGTGCGGTAGCAGGGCAGTGGTCAGCAGGTTGTAATCACTTGCATAAGCAAGACTCAGCTGGTGCCATTTTTTCTCATCAGTCATCTGTCCTTTGGCACGCATCCATACATGCCGTACAGGTTCATATTTCTCCCGGATGATCGGGTGCTGGAATTCAACAGGCCTGAATTCCAAAGGCCGCTCAACATCCAGCAGTTTTTTCAGACTCGCGGGCAGCATGTGGCCGTACTCTTTAGCAATATACTCCCAACTGGGCAGATCTTC
>JAUMBM010000280.1:0-11074 GCA_032115735.1 Saprospiraceae bacterium | reverse complement strand
ATACGGGCCTGATTCCTTTTATGATGCGCTTCTGCCCCGACTATAAGTCACTGGCGCACATTCCAACGGTTTTTACCATACACAACGGGCAATACCACGGTGCTTTCAGCTGGCAAAAACTCTACCTCATGCCCTACTTCGATGCGGAGGGCAGAGGTATGCTAGACTGGGGGGACACCATCAATCCGCTGGCGACAGGCATCAAGTGCGCCTGGCGGGTGACGACGGTATCGCCCAGCTACCTGCGCGAGCTGGCAGAGTCGTCCAATGGTCTTGAGCACCTCATACGCCATGAGTGGCACAAATGTGCCGGCATACTCAACGGCATTGATGCGGCTGTGTGGGATCCTTTTACCGATAAATACCTCAGCCGCAGGCTGCAAACGGAAGAGGAGCTGGCTGCTTTTAAAGAAGATAATAAGCAGGCGCTGGCGGCGCTTACGGGCTTGTCGCCCGAGCTGCCGCTCATGACTTTTATCGGGCGACTGGTGGGTGAAAAGGGTGCGGATCTGTTGCCTGATTTGTTCCGCAAGGTGCTGGGCAGCGGTATGCGTGTGTCCTTCGCCGTGCTGGGCACGGGCGAGCCCTGGGTGGGGGAGGCGCTGCGAAAGGTGGCGCATACTTATCCCGATCGCTGTGCCGTGGCGCTCGAGTACAATGAACAACTGGCGCATCAGCTATATGCGGGAGCCGATTTTTTGCTCATGCCTTCGCGGGTAGAGCCTTGTGGCCTCAACCAAATGTATGCCATGCGCTATGCCACCATACCCATCGTGCGTAAAGTGGGCGGCCTCAGTGACACAGTGCCGGATGTGGGCGAGCCCGATGGCAGTGGCAGGGGGTTTCAATTTACGCATTTCTCACTCGAAGATGCCTTTCGGGCAGTTTATCGGGCGGCAGATTTTTATCACAACAGTGGCCGGCTATCGGCCCTGCGCCAGCAAATACGGCGCATAGACTTCAGCTGGGAACGTGCAGCGGGGGCTTATGTGCATATCTATGAACAGCTTACATCTTGACAATAGCCGTCAATACTTAGGGTAATGAAAAGAACAACCAAAACAGGAGACAACCTCGGTGCCGTTATTGCACTCATTCTTGGCGGGGGAGCAGGTTCGCGATTGTACCCGCTCACCAGCCAGCGCTCGAAGCCGGCTGTACCCATAGGGGGCAAATATCGCCTGATTGATATCCCCATTTCCAACTGCCTCAATTCGGGTGTGCGGCGGATGTTTGTACTCACGCAGTACAACAGTGCCTCGCTCAATCAGCACATTAAGAATACCTTCATCTTCGATCATTTCAGTCAGGGGTTTGTAGATATCCTGGCGGCAGAGCAGACACCGTCGAGCGATAAGTGGTTTCAGGGCACAGCCGATGCCGTCCGCCAGTCTATGCACCACATGCGCAATCATGCGCATGAGTATGTGCTGATCCTGTCGGGAGATCAGCTCTATCAGATGGATTTCAAGCAAATGGTCGAGTATCACATCAGTCAGGGGGCTGCGCTTACCATTGCGACTATCCCGGTGGTTGAGCGGGATGCACCCGGGTTTGGGATTCTGAAGGTGGATGAAAAAGGAATGATTCAGAGTTTTGTGGAAAAACCGCAACCGGAGCAATTGGCTGACTGGCAGTCGGCAGTAGAAGAAAAGTATGCGCGCAGCGGGCAGCACTACCTCGCCTCTATGGGCATTTATCTCTTCTCCCGTACGTTTTTGGAGCAGCTTTTTGACGAAAATCCCGAGTCTACAGACTTTGGTAAAGAGATTATTCCCTACGCCATTGAGCAAAAGCACCGCGTTGCCAGCTTTGCGTTTGATGGTTATTGGACGGATATCGGAACCATCCGTTCTTTTTTCGAAGCCAACATAGCGCTCACGGACGCCATCCCTGCTTTTAATCTCTTCGACAATGAGAACAAAATATTCACGCGCCCCCGACTACTGGGGCCTTCCAAAATTTTTGGTACCTGGTTCAATCAGGCGATCGTAGCGGAGGGCTGTATCATCCATGCCAAGCAAATTGACCGCTCTATCATCGGTATCCGCTCCCGGGTAGGCGTGGGGACTGAGATTTCTAACGCCATCGTCATGGGTAATGATACCTACGAGACGCTGCAGGAGCTGGAAGCACTCAATGGTGTACCTCCGATGGGTATCGGCAGGGACTGTTATATTCGCAACGCCATCATCGATAAGGGTGCACGCATTGGCAACAGTGTGCGCATCCACGGAGGGGCTGCACTTGATGAGGTAGAAACGGATACCTACGTGATCAGAGATGGCATTATTGTCATCAAAAAAGGAGCTGTTTTGCAGGATGGCACCCGTATCGGGCATTCTATGTAAAGCCGGGTAGGTAGCAGGTTCGAAAATTATGCATCCACTGTGGGGTGCAAATGCTGTAAAAAGCCTATTTTTGTGCTGCCTTCGGGGCTATCAATGTATGATATCTATCTTTTAAACTAGTAAAATAACCAACTATGGGTAGAGGTGACAAGCGGACCAAGCGTGGCAAAATCTGGAGAGGAAGCTACGGAAAGTCACGCCAGAAAAACAACAAAGCGGCAGCGGAGCAGCAGCCTAAGAGCAGCGAGGAGTAATCCTTAGCTAAATTCAGCTTTGTAAAAACGCTCTTTGGCAGTCAACACTGTCAAAGAGCGTTTCTTATTTGAGGCACCTGTTAAATTTTGCCGGAGGCAAAACTTCACGTTCACGCTAAGCTTACCGCCCGTCATCAGCACCTACAGGCTTGCCATCCAGTATTTTCGCCAGCAAATCGGGAAATGCGTCCGGGCTGCTGGCGAAAGCAGGTATACCCATGCCGGCCAGCGTCATAGCAATATCTCGGTTGTAGGCGGGGCTACCCTCGTCATTGAGTGCCAGCAGGGCGATAAAATTGACGCCCATGGCCTTGATCTGTGCGGAGCGATGCAACATTTCATGGGGCAGGGGGCCTTCGTGCAGGTCCGACAGCAGCAGCAGTACCGTATCTGCAGGCGCGCTGATGAGCGATTCGGCATAGCGCAAGGCCTTGGCAATGTGCGTGCCACCGCCTAGTTGGGTGGCAAAGAGAAGGTCTACAGGATCGCTCAGGTGTTCGCTCAGATCGACCACTTGGGTGTCGAAGGCAATGACATGTGTGTGCAGACTGCTGACGGAGGACATCAGGCATGCCAGAATACCGGCATAGACAACCGAAGAGGCCATGGACCCGCTTTGGTCCATAAGCAGAATAATATGCTTGAAACGGCGCCTATGCTTGCGGTAACCGATTAGATCAACAGGTATAATGGTTTGGTAATCAGATTGGTAGTGCTTTAGATTCTTGCGGATTGTCCTGTGCCAGTCGATGGCCGAAAAATGTGGGTTGCGTACCGGCTGCTGCCGCTGAAGACTGGTGCGGATCGCTTGTTCCAGCGGTAATCGCAGTTTTTTTTCTATCTCATCAACCAGGCGTCTGACGACCAGCCGGGCTGATTCCCTGCTTTTATCCGGCAGAATTTTATTGAGCGTCAACAGGCTAGCTACGAGGTGTACGTCGGGTACAACAGCCTCCAGCAGCTCGGGTTCGAGCAGCATGCGCTGCAGGTTGAGTCGCTCGAGGGCGTCCCGCTGAAGCACTTGTACGATGGTCGTCGGGAAATAGCGCCTGATATCTCCCAACCAGCGATTTACGCTGGGAGAGGAGGCTCCGAGTCCTCCCTTACGCTGGCTGTCATAGACTGCCTCCAGGGCCATATCAATCCCCTTGGTATCACCCTTAAGTTCTACTGACTGCTCGGGATCAGCTGCGCTGCCGAGTATGAGCCGCCATCGTTCTGTCTGTTCATCCATAGACTTTTCCCGGGCTAGTGATCGCTAAAAAATTAAAATGCTGCTCCCCGAATCAGTCAACCATATATTTTCTGCCCTGATCGGACTGACAAAACCAAATTTATGCTTATTTTTCCATGCCCGTACCAAGTAGGTGACCAAACATCACCATTATACATGAAAAAAACACAACCATGATCAATTTGATTCTCTTTGGCCCTCCGGGCTCAGGTAAAGGCACGCAGGCTGCCAAACTGGTAGAAAAGTATAACTTGTTGCACATCAGTACGGGTGATTTATTCCGCTATGAGATGAGCAATAATACGCCCCTGGGACTTGAGGCTAAGAGTTATATGGAAAAGGGAGAACTCGTGCCGGATTCTGTCACGATTGGTATGCTTCGCAACAAGGTAGAGGCGAATCCTTTTGTTGAGGGCTACATTTTTGACGGTTTTCCGCGTACAGAAGCGCAGGCAGAGGCACTTGACAATTTGTTGGCGGAGGAAGGCAATGAAATTAACCGGCTGCTGATGCTGGAAGTCGAAGATGATGAAATCATCAAGCGCCTGTTGGAGAGAGGTAAGAGCAGCGGTCGTGCGGATGACCAGAATCCGGAGATTATTGCCAACCGGATTGCTGTGTATCGCCGTGAGACAACGCCTGTGTATGATTATTACGAATCTAAGGGTAAGGCGCTAAAGGTCAATGGCGTAGGTGCTATTGATGATATTTTTGAGCTGCTTTGCAACGCCATCGATCAAGTATAACGCTCCGTGGCTGTGCAGTCAATCATTCGCCAACTGCGTTGTGGTATAAGACCAGCGCAGTTGGCATGGATGATTATGCGGTCGGGGCTGTGCTCGCATAGGTGATGAGCTTTTCCATGCGCATACCCCGCGAGCCCTTGAGGAGAACGTGGTAATCCTCCCAATCCTGTTGCCAAAACCAGCGGCTCAGCGCATCTACATCCTCAAAATAGCGGAGCTGAAGTTCCGCGGCAGTGGCTTCAAATTCTTTGCCAACCACTACTACCATCTGAAAATCATATGATTTTGCTAGTTTGGCGACGCGCAGATGTTCCTGAGGGCTTTCATTTCCCAATTCAAACATAGCACCTAGCAGCACAGCTTTGTGGGTAGCTTCGGTTTTGGAAAAACTTTCGAGGCTGGCCGCCATACTGTTGGGGTTGGCGTTGTAAGCATCCATCAGAAAGTGAATGCCTGCCTGCGTGAGCAGCTGTGAGCGGTTGTTGGACGGCAGGTAGGCTGCTATAGCGTCTCTGATTTTTTGGCAGGGTACTTTGAAGTATTTGCCAACGGCTACGGCCGTCATGATGTTGCGGAAATTGTGTAGGCCGCTGAGCTGAGCATCGGCCTGTAGCAGCTCACCTTCTTCATTGAAAAAGGCATACTGAATATAAGGGTGTGTTTGTAGTAACTTTATCTCAATATAGGATCCGTCAGCCTGTGGCTGTTGCTGCTGTCGGTACAGGATGCGCCTCTCTACGGGTAATGACAGATCTGTCAGGAATGCTTCATCCGCATTGATCAGGGCTACGCCTTTGCTGGCCGTCAGAAATTTGTAGAGCTCTGATTTGCCCTTTTTTACGCCTTCAATACCGCCGAAGCCTTCAAGATGGGCATTGCCAATATTTGTGATAATGCCGTGGGTGGGCATGGCTATATGCGCGAGCATATCGATTTCGCCCTGGTGATTGGCGCCCATTTCTATGATGGCCACTTCGGTATCTGCAGGCATAGACAGCAGGCTTAGAGGTACACCAATGTGGTTGTTGAGATTACCGGAGGTAGCGTGGGCACGGTAATGGCTGCTCAGGACGGCAGCTACCAGCTCTTTGGTAGTTGTCTTTCCGTTGCTGCCCGTGATGGCAAGCAGCGGTATGTGAAACTGCCGGCGGTGGTGCTGTGCCAGATGTTGAAGCGCCAGCAGGCTGTCCTCCACGACTACATAGCGTTGATCCCCGGGCACTACAACATCGGGCGCGTCAACAACTGCATAGGCGGCGCCCATCTGAAGGGCAGCGGCAGCAAACTGGTTGCCGTCGAACTGTTCCCCCCGAAGGGCAAAGTAAATTTCTCCCCCCTGCACAGCGCGGCTATCGGTTGTAACGCGGGGATGAGCTTTAAACAACTCGTATAACTGTTCAGTGGTTACCATAGTATCATGCTTGGCGAGTGGTACGAAGGACTGGCTTATTGCCAACCAACACAACAAAGGTAAGTTGATTCCGGCGCTGCCGGGTTACTTATGTGGCGCAATTTTTGTTGTGCAGCCGGCAGCCGCCAAAGTAGGCTGGCACAGTGCACAAAAAAAGTCCTTACCCCATGAGGGCAAGGACTTTCAGGGGCAAGTGTCAGGCACCTGCACGAAAGCTATATTAATAGCGACGACCAGTAGAACCCTTGCGGCCGGCATTAAAGATATTGCCGCTTGTCTCGCCATTGCCGGTAGGAGAACCTACGCGGATCATAGCACAACGGAAGCCAATGGTACGGTCACCGCGGAACTCGTCCTTATAGCGGCGTGTGCCCGGAGACAACCAATAAGCGCGATCTGCCCAGCTACCGCCCTTGTATACACGCGACTTATCGCTGATTAATGTATGCTGACCGTAGTCGTAGCCAGCCTCGGACATTTCGTCACCGTCGTTGAAGTTGTAGACATCACCGCGCTTGTAGTTTTCGCGATCTGCAGCTTCACCCTCTTCGAGATAGCGGTAGCGCAGGCGACCAAGGCTGTCTTTTTCAACAGGATTAGAATCCTCGTCGACGATGAGGTGCTGGAAATTGTTACCTCGATACGGATTCATATCTTGGTTTTCAACATCACTCAGCGTAGAAGAGGTCAGCGGACGATAGAGATCGAGTACCCACTCATTCACGTTACCTGCCATGTTGTACAAGCCAAAATCATTGGGCAGGTAAGAACGTACAGGCGCCGTAGGACAAGCGTTGTCATTGAGGTTGCCGGCAAGACCCATATAGTCACCACGACCGCGCTTAAAGTTGGCCATGATATCGCCCTGATAGCGGTCGCGAACCTGATAGCGAACCGTATTATCGCTCCAGGGGTAGAGACGGCGGTCGGAGTACAGTTCATCCTTAGGATTTGCCTGCGTACCGATCAGTGAGAGGGCAGCATATTCCCACTCAGCCTCCGTTGGCAGGCGGTATTCCGGCAGCAGGATACCGTCTTCGTAGCGCACAGGGCGGTCGCCGCCCGTCTGCAAGTCAGGTAGGTTCTTGCGAACATTGCCTTCGTACTGACCCACGAGGTAAGATCCGGTATTAAAGTTATCGTCATCTACCTGCTCGAGATTGACATTGAGGATACCCTTTTCGATCAGGATGGCTTCATTGACCCGGTCAGTACGCCACTTACAAAACTCGTTAGCCTGCAGCCAGCTTACACCCACCACCGGATAGTCGTCATACGAAGGGTGGCGGAAATAAGTCTCTACCAGCGGCTCGTTGAATGCCAGTTCTTCACGCCATACGAGCGTGTCGGGCAGGGCATTGCGATATACCTCAGGGTAAGTTTCACCCCATACGCGGCGCACCCAGTAGAGGTATTCACGATAATCGATATTAGCGATTTCCGTTTCATCCATGTAGAAAGAAGAGACCGTCACACGGCGCGGAATAGCGTTCCAGTCGAACGTAACATCCTGCTCAGTGAAGCCCATAACGAAGGTACCGCCGGGGATCAGGACAAGATTGGGACCAGTCTGCTGACCTTCGTAGTCGACTTGCTTTTCGAAACCGCCCCACTTAGGATCGTTATACTTCCAGCCGGTGACAGCAGATGAGTCTCCTTTGGAGCAAGAGCCCAAAATGAGCACAATTCCCGTCATTAAGGGAATCAACTTCAACAGATTTTTCATTCCGTTTACCGAGTTTGTTTTGCGAATTGACCTACAAATATAGTAGAAAAACTACTTTTGCAAGGATTAAAGTATATTTTGGCTTCTAAAAAGCCGAATTTAACATTTGGGGGGGTTAGCGGAACATGTTGAGGCAGTCATTCCAACGTTCTGCAGCCTTTCTGGACTTGAACTGTTGGCTGTCTGCCAGGTTGATAAGTAAGGAAATTTCGTGTGCTCCGCCGGCACCGCCAGGCACACCTGCCAGCTGAGAAACGGTAATATCATAGCTGTAAGTGATACGCAATACGCCTTGCCTCACACCTGCAGCGACAATAACAGCATCGGGATTGCCAAACGCATGTCGAAACCACAGTCCGCCCAGTACACTGCCCATACCTGCATAGGTGCCCAGGTTGAGCTGTGAAAAGTCGCCCTGCCGGGTAAACATAAAGTTGGGCGACACAAACGTCTTGCCCCGTCCCGCTCCGCTGCCACCCACGGGCAGCTCCGCACCGCCGTGCAGGCTGACGCGCAACGGCCGACCTGAGCGCAGGTTGTCATTGACGAGCAGCAGGCTAGGGTCAGGTGTATTCAGGTGTTTGAGAGACAATCCCCCATATACCTTTTTGCTGTAGATTAGCAGGCCCGTTGAAACGTCAAAAACAGTGCTGCGCAGTGATGAGGGCCTTGTTTCTTCTGTAGGATTGGGCTCTCCTCCACCACCGATGGGCCCGTCGATGGGATCAAGCTGATCGCCAAACACCAGCCGGTTCCAGTCGACAGTCGTCTGCATTGCGCCAGCTTCAATTCCTATGCGCGCCTGCAGCGATCTGCTGAATCTGACATTGTAGCCAAAAAAGCCCGACACATAATTGGTTTTGTATACGCCGTCGCCTTCAGCATCCGACATGACCGACAACCCCAGTCCGCTGTTGAGGCCGGGCAAAGGCTGTTCGTAGGCCGCCGCTGCCGTCACGTAAGCATTGGGCCAGTTGGGGTATTGATTGCGGTAGTTGAAGCTCAGGCGCGGTGCGCTGGATACGGCAGTGAAAGCAGGGTTTAGTTGCAGGGGAGCCGAGAAAAACTGGCTGAATACGGGATCCTGTGCACTCAGCTGCCATACAGGCAGGCAGAGAGCCAACATCAGGCGTAACCCACAGGGGATTTTTCTCATAGCGCAATAGTGATTGTATTGTGTAGCAAATTGAGCAGGCGGGTTTGACTGCCTGAGGTAAGCGCTGCAGCTTTAAGCCCTAAAGCTACTTAAGGAACGCCAAATGTTCAAATACCTGTTTGTAAAAAGTAGGTAAGCCGACGATTTTCTTTTTTGAAGGCCATCGGCCGGCCAGGTAGCTTGTCAATTGCGTTCGGACAGGCAATAGGGTGGGTCTGGCAGACGTTTTGTTATAGTTGCTGTACAGATTATGTAATGATTTGGCAGAACCCTTTTCTGTAGCCGGCGTTTTTATGGCGGATGTGGGATGTATCGTCAGCAGCGGGATTTTTTGAACCTGATTTACGGATTGGTCGGCTGCGCAGGTGTCAGCAATAAAATAATACCTTACATTGCAGTAGAATTGGAGCTTGTGGCTCTGCCTTTTACTGTCGTCAAAATATACTTTTCGCCGGCGAGGAAGATCTTGCGATATCCGTCGGCGGAGTTTGGTTGTTACGCACAAACGTACCTGATTACATGATGAAGATATATTCGCGATTGTGGGCAGCCTTTTTTTGGCTTTGCGCTGCCTTTACGCACGAAACCGTTGCTCAGTTGTCACTGGATGCCAGCCTTCGCTGGAGTCCGAGTCCTGAGCGATTTGTATCTGAAGGACAGCTGGTGCTTGAGCGGTGGTCATTTGAGGGTGCCGATTTTGATGACAGTGCACCCTTTGCGCCCGTATGGCATGGTAGTGTGGGCAGTAGCCAGGGCGGCAAGCTCGGTTTCGAGCTGCTGGCGGTAGAATATGAGCCTTTCCCGCAGCCACCGGCCTTTGAGGAGGGCACCTTTGGTGAGGAGCTTCGTTTTCACGGGCTTGTGAGTCGTACGGCCACTGGCTGGGTTGCCAAAGTGAGTTGTGTGCCGATTGTACAGCGGAATGGCCAGTACCTGCGAGCCAAATCTTTCCGGCTTGGCCTGCGCATAGATCCCCTGCCTGCCGTTGCTCGTGGTCCCCAAACCTTTGAGTCGGTGCTGAGTACCGGCGATGTCTACCAGCTGGCCGTAGAGGAAGAGGGTGTTTACAAGCTCACCTATGCTTTTCTCAAAAATACACTCGGCATTACCAATCTTGACAATATAGATCCGCGTACCATCAAGCTATACGGCAATGGCGGGGGTAAGTTGCCAGAGCCACTGGACATTGAGCGGCAGGATGATCTGGCAGAAAATCACATTTTTATAAGTGGTGAAGGGGATGGGCGCTTCGATGCTTCCGATTACATCCTGTTTTATGGTCAAGGCCCTCACCGCTGGACCTACAACCGCACGGAGGGTAGGTTTGTACGGCAAACAAATATTTACGATACGCGCAACTATTATTTTCTGAAAGTGGGTCCGGGTACGGGATTGCGGGTGAGTCCGGATCAACCCCTGTCCGGAGGCGTCCAGACCCAGTCGTACGATGCCATCAGGCGGTATGAGCGGGACGCCATCAACCCGCTGTTTGCGCTCAACAAGTCACCGGGTGGACAGGGCTGGTATGGTGAATTTTTTAAAGTAGCCCGTGAGCAGACATTCAGGGCTGTCTTCTCTTTCCCCGGCCTGATCAGCAGCGAGCCTGCCCGTGCAGAGGCCGTGATGGGACTCCGCAGCAACCGCAATAGTTTTTTTCAGTTACTGATTGGCTCTCAGACACTCAATAGTTTGACAGTCAATCCTGTGCCAGTTGACGGGAGTACTGCTGAAATCACCAATCCGGTTGTGCGCAATGCTTTCCTGAACCAGCCGCTGACGCTGTCAGCTGAGCCAGTGGATGTGACGGTCAAATATCCTAGTCCTGTGGGAGCGCTGGTCAGTGAAGGATGGCTGGATTATTTTCAGGTGACAGCCCGGTGTGCGCTCAACTGGCCGGGCAGCGGGCAGTTGTCTTTCCGCGACACCCGCAGTCTTTCTCAGCCGCTGACCAGCTTTCGGCTGGCCAACGCGGGCGGAGAGGTGCTAATATGGGATGTGACGGATCCACTGCGCCCTCGGCAGCAACTGACTACTGCGGGAGCCGGAAGTGTTCAGTTTACAGCCAATACAAGCGTGCTGCGCGAGTTTGTAGCCTTCCGGCCAACAGATAATCTGCTGCAGGCAACCAGCTTGGGCAAGATTGCTCCCCAGAATCTGCACGGTCTCACCACGGCAGAGATGCTGATTATTTATCAC
>JAUMBM010000279.1:0-7240 GCA_032115735.1 Saprospiraceae bacterium | reverse complement strand
GAGCCTACCGTCCTGCTGGTGAAAGATCCGCACTACCGCACCATGGAGGAGGAAATTTTTGGCCCCGTACTGACCATCTACGTCTACGAAGATGCGCAGTGGGAAGAGACGCTGGCACTGGTCGACAGCACCTCGCCCTACGCGCTCACCGGGGCTGTTTTTTCCCTCGACCGCTACGCGATTGCGCAGGCGACAGAGCGCCTGCGCAATGCCGCAGGTAATTTTTACATCAACGACAAGCCCACAGGGGCGGTCGTGGGCCAGCAGCCCTTCGGCGGTGCCCGCGGCTCGGGCACCAATGATAAGGCCGGTTCGGTACTCAATCTGTATCGCTGGCTGAGCCCCAGGACCATCAAGGAAAATTTTGTGCCGCCTACGGATTATCGTTATCCGTTTATGGAGGTGTAAAAAGCCATACAAATGCACTTTGGTGGCCTAAAGCCGCCAAAGTGTATATTTATTTTGGAAAAAATCCAGCCATGTCGTCACGCTTCAGCATAGATGCTAACATCGGCCGCGCACATACGCTGCCGGCACGTTTCTACAAAGATGCCAACGTCTTTGCCGAAGTTGCAGAGAAAGTATTTGCCACAACCTGGCAATGGGTGGCCGAGGGCTCAGCTGTGGCGGAGCCGCTGTCGCAGCTGCCATTCGCCCTGCTGCCGGGCGTGCTGGACGAGCCCTTGCTTTTTACCCGCACCGAAGAGGGGAGGCTGCACTGCTTGTCCAATGTATGTACCCACCGCGCTAAGTTGATCGTAGAAAAACCCGGCCGCGGCAGGGTGCTGCGCTGCGGCTACCACGGTCGTTGCTTCCGGCTCGACGGAAGCTTTAAGAGTATGCCCGAATTTGAGGGCGTCGAGGATTTTCCCGGCCCTGCCGATCATCTTGCACAGATCCCTTTTGCCGAATGGCTGGGCTTGTTGTTCGTGTCGCTCTCACCCATGGCCAGTCTGGAGGAAATGACAGCACCCATTCGCGAACGCCTGGGCTGGTTACCGCTGAATTCGCTGGTCTTCAGTGCGGAGGATTCCAAAGATTATCATGTCAACGCACATTGGGCGCTCTACTGTGATAATTACCTGGAGGGTTTTCATATTCCTTTTGTGCATCCTGCTTTGAATCAGGCGATTGCATTTGAGCAGTACAGCTACGAGCTTTTCCCCTACGGCAGCCTGCAACTGGGGCTGGCCAAGGAGGGGGAGCCTTGTTTTGACATACCTCCGCAGGCGCAGGATCACGGCAAGCGCATCTATGCCTACTACTATTGGCTTTTCCCCAACCTGATGCTCAATTTTTACCCCTGGGGCTTGTCGCTCAATGTGGTGGAGCCATTGGGACCCGACCGGACGCGGGTACGCTTCAGAACCTACTACTATCCGGATAACCAACTCGACCGCTCAAAAAACCAACTGGATCTGACAGAACTTGAGGACGAGGCCGTAGTGGAAAGTGTGCAGCAGGGCGTGCGGTCGCGCTACTATGAGCGCGGGCGGTATTCGGTCCGGCAGGAGACGGCCGTACATCATTTTCACAGCTTGTTGGCCAAGGCATTATCATAGTGTGCTTTTTGCCGTAAGGCAAAAAACAGGGCATCACATGATCAGATCGGGCTGATCAATGACCGACAGCCGCGTTGTCGGTGAAAGCGCCGTAACGGCCTCCGTCAGTTTGCTAAGCTGCTGCAAATCAGTAGCCCGACCAATATAGGTGAGGTCGAGGCCACCGGCTGCGGGCGTATCCATGCGGCGGAGCTCTACCGACGATAAGTGCTGCATAACGGTATTGCTGACCAAGGTCAAATCGCGCAGGTCTGTGGAGATGTTGATGAAAAGCCTGCCCGACTCGGTATTGATATCAGCGCTGCGGCTGAAGCGTCGCCCTGTCCACATGACCGCCAGTATGACTACCAGCGCTACAACAGCCAGCAAGGGCTGGCCGGCGCCGCAGGCAAGACCGACACCAATGCTCATAAACAGAAATACCAGCTCCTCAGGATCTTTGATGGCAGCCCGAAAGCGCACAATAGACAGGGCTCCGACCAGCCCCAGCGACAGGGCGATACTCGATTTTACAATCATAATCACCAGCAGGGTGCTCAGCGTCAGGGGCAAAAAATTGGCGCTGAAGCGGCGGCGGTTGGAAAGGGCGTGTCCGTAGTGGATGTAATAAAGGCGGATGAGTGCCGCCAGCAGGGCGGCCACAGCTATATTGAGTAAAAATTCGCCCAGAGGTACATTGTTGGAAAATTCCTGTATATAGCGCTCCTGCAAGGCTTGTAAAAAATCCATAGCGGCTGTTTGAAACGCGAAAGTACGATATTTTAGGGACTCAGTGCGCGCTCCTGGTTTTCTGCCGGAGACAAAGTGAGGTGTTTTTCACGCATTTTTGCAGGGTGTGGCAGTGTGGGGCCTGAAAAAAGAAAAATCCTTCCAAGTCTAGGTCATGTTGAGAGCCCGGCAGCAGATGATTACATGCCAAAAAAAAAGGCGTTCTGAAGTCAGAACGCCGGTACTAAACTATAAACAAACAAAAAACATTTTCACTCAACAAAAGCCAGACAAGTACACAACAATAAATTGATCGGATGAAATAACTTTCCTGATTCTTGAGTCTGGTTCTAACAGATGGTCTGTTATTGTGTTCAATATTCAAAGGAGTTTTTTATGAGATTTCTTGTTTTATTTGTCTGTTTTGCTGCTGTAGGTCTTGCCTGTCTGATCCCGGAGATGGAAGTAGGGGGCAGGTCTTACCTTTTTTTGGGACATCCTTATGATTGGCGGCGACCAGACAGGCTGGATCCAAGACTTGAATTAATTGATTTTCATAGATATAATGGAATTTGGCTGGGCGGGGATGTGTGCAGCCAGACGACTGCTCAGCCAGCAACACTCACCTACCTCGATTCACTGATTGGCCTCAAAAATCCGGCCACTTTCTGGGCTGTTGGTAATCACGATCTCATGTATGGCCATTCCGACCGCATCCGCGCGGCTACCGGCAGGCCACTTTTTTATGCGTACTGGCTGGAGGGTGTATGTGTGCTGGTGCTCAATACGCAGCTGATGTGGCACAACCCCTGGAAACAACCGGTAGAAGCCTGTGAAGAGCGAGAGGCACAACTGACCATGATTCAGCAACTGTGCGATAGCCTGCAGGCCGCTTCTCATTTGGTAGTACTACACCATCATGGATTATTTAATGAATTGAAAGTCAATGAAAAAGGTGATACTATGCGCCTTTTTAACGTCAATGCCATTCCGGTGCGCACAGGCTGCCCGCCGCAAGAAGTAAACGTAACAGACAGGGTGTATCCCTGGCTGGTGTCAGTGCAAAACCGGGGTATTCAGGTCGTCTGCGTCGGAGGCGATTTTGGCATGAATGCCAAGACGTTTGCGCATCGGACCCCTGCGGGCATCTGGCTGCTGGGCTCCGGGATCAACAATAGTCTGGATAAGGATTATGTACCCGACTACGTGACCAACCTGCAGCCCGATTCTGTGCTGATTTTTACCCACCAGCCACATAGCAGGATGCTGAACTGGTCTTTCGTGCGGTTGCGCGATTTGGTATATGCCCACCGCACTGCGGATGAAATCGGCCGTATACCTGCCGATCTTCGGCAACTGCTGGACGAGTGGTGACCGTGGCTTACCGCAAAATTGGCCGCCAGACGGATCTTTCATACAAGACCGTGGGCACACTGCTGAGTGCGCACATTATTGCCTGCCTGCAATAAAAATAAAAGCAGCAACAACGGCGATTTTGATGAAAATACGTTACTTTTGTGGAAATTATGGTTTCAGAACCTGGCAGTGCCTCTATTTGCACTGCCAGGTTCTTTGTTCAAATAGGGATGTCTTATGTACGAATTAAATAGCGAATACATTGAGCAGCTGGAAATTCTGGCTGCCGAAATTCAGGATAGTGAGCTGTTGCAGCAATACCTGGACGAGGAAGAAGAAGAGCTGTACAACCAGCTCAAAGATACCTATGAGCCTCGTATTGCCGCTGTCTACGAGACAGTAGCTATCCATCACCCGCTGCAATTGCTTGCATTTGAATTGATTCTGCTGGATCCGGCCTTCGAAGGGCTTTTCCTGCCCCGCATCCTGGGGCATGCCGTGCTTCGCGGCGAAATTGACAAGCACTACAAGTATGTCCGGCCGCAGGAGCATTTCAAAGAAATTCTGATGTCGCTCTGCCAGTCAACCAATTTTGACATTCTGAAGAAAAGGGTAGGGCAGTCGGTACAGATGGGACTCGCGCTGAGCAGCGATATCTGGGTGACCAACCTGTTCAACCAAATCGAAAATAAGCGAATCCGGCACTACCTGCAAAGCCAGAAAATTGAGCGCTTCCGCCATGAAACCGAGCGTGGTGTCGGGTACGAGCGCTATGCCCGGCAGTTTAGGAACGAAGTGTTCCAGACAGCCATTTTCCCTACTACGGCCGCAGAGTTGAAGGTGTATTATAATACGCTTCGCGATTTTCTGGTGCACCGGGTGGTGCATCAGCCCACGTTCAACCAGAGCCTTATTCAGCCAATGGACGAGCTGCTGGCCAATGATGAGCTTTATGGAGAGGATGAGTTCCTCTACCTGCTCACCATTTATGCGGCTTTCTTTGATATGCCCGACGCCAGCCATCAAAACCTGGCAGCGGTATTCAACGATCAGGTGTCTTCTGTCTTTGAAGCTGATGATAAGGTGCTGTCCTTCCTGTTGGACTTGTCAGCCAAAGGGGTTGATATTCGACCTGCAGAGGACAGAAGATTGTCGGCTGTAGTAGATAAAAAGCTTGATAATCAGCTAAGTGAGTATTTCAAGCTGGTAGATCTCATCCATGATAAAGGGTATCTGCTGCCCGAAGTCCAGGAAGCGATTCGCGATACCTGCAATCGCCACGATGGTCTGTCACGCTTCAACGAGGGCATCCGCCGCACGATTTACCGCTACTTTGCCCGCTTTATCAACAATCTTGAAGAGCGCGACTACTCTGAGTTCTTTGAAATCAGCAAGGTCTTTTCGCTCTACATAGCGCTTTTCGGCAACCAGCAGTTCAATCAGGATATTGAAGATTTATCGATGAACTATGTGCGCAAGCTGCTGGCTTACTACACAGATAAGCGCGGCAGGGATTACCAGGATATCAAGCGCTTTGTTTCATCCTCTTTCCTCGATCTCGATTTTCTGGAAGAGAAGGAGGTTGTCGAGTTGTTTAAAACAAGGCGCAAGCGCAAAGCAGAGGAGTAACGTACGTTTGATTTTGCTGCCTTTGGCAGCAAAATCAAATGCTATACAGGCAGCTGTTTTTGCTTTTTTTCAAAAAAAGCAAAAACAGCTGCTTAGACGGTCTCCTCCTCCCGGGATTCTTCTTCCTCCTCATCCCCGGCATCAAGCAAGGAAGGGTGCAGCGTTTTAGAGGTATCAGCCCCTAGCTGTCGAAGCCTCTCTGCCTGTCCGATGAGTGTGCTGCCTTTTTTTCCTTCCTTTAGTTTTTTCATAGCTTCGTGATAGCTGGACTGTGCCTGGTCGAGCCGCTGCCCGATTTGGAGCAGGTCATTGGTGAAGCCAACCAGTTTGTCGTACAATTTGCCGCTCTGGCGGGCAATCTCCTGTACACTGCGCTTCTGCTTTTCCTGTTTCCATATATAGGAGACGGTACGCATGGTCGCCAGCAAGGTGGAGGCGGTCACCAGCACAATGTTCTGGTCAAAAGCATCGGCAAAGAGTTTGTCGTCGTGTTGTACGGCCAACTGATAGGCAGGCTCGATGGGTACAAATAGGAGCAGGTAGTCGGGGGAGTTGAGCTGGTATAGCTGCTGATAATTTTGGTTGCTCAGGTCCTTGATATGCCTGCGGAGGCTGTCGATGTGCGCTTTCAGGTGGCGAGCCTGTTCCTGGCTGTCGGTCGACTGGCTGTAGCGATCGTAGTCGGTGAGCGACACTTTGCAGTCGATGATCAGGTGGCGGTTGTCGGGCAGCAGGATGATAAAATCCGGCCGCTTCTGGCGTCCGTCTTCGTTGCGGAAAGAAGACTGGGTGCGGTAGTGTACGTTGTTTTGCAGGCCAGCCTTTTCGAGTAGTCGTTCGAGCTGGATTTCGCCCCAGTCACCTTGTGTTTTGCTGCTTCCTTTGAGTGCCAGCGCCAGTTGGTTGGCATCGGTGCTGAGCTGCTGGTTGAGTTGGCGGAGCTGTTCGAGCTGCTCTTTGAGGCTGCTTCGCTCCCGGGTTTCATCGATATACATCTCCCGAACCTGCTTGCTGAAGTTCTCCAGTTGTGTTTTGACGGGTTGCAGCAGGCTGTCGATCTGTTCTTTGTTGGTGCTGGCGAAGCGAGCGCTCTTTTCTTCGAGCAGTCGGTTGGCCAGGTTTTCAAAGGTGAGCTGCGCTTGCGCCTGCAGCCTTTTTAGCTCTCCCTCATGATTGTCCAGTTTTTCCTGCAGGTGCAGCAGGTGGGCATTGGACTCAGCGAGGCGTGCCGCCAGATCCCGCTCAACGGTGAGAGACTCTTGCCAGCGTTTTTCGTACTGCTGTGCCTGTGCCGCGGTGGTCGTATACGTGGCTTTGGGCACATAGTCGCGCTCAACCTCCTGCCTCGGCAGGAGGTCTGCCTGCAGGCGGCCCTGCTGGTATATTTTTCCGAAAAAAAAACCAGCCACTACGCCTGCCAGCAGGCAGGCCAAGGCTGTGAGGAGTATGGCGGTGGTCGTCATAACGGGGCAGATAATTTTGGTTATTGGCTGGGTAAAAGTAACACATTTTTGCGGATTTGGCCCGAGGGGGTTATCTTTACAGGAAAATGTTCACTATGCAACAGGTTCAACAATACATAGCGGCGCACCGCGACCGCTTCCTCGATGAGTTGCTGGATTTGCTAAGAATTCCTTCGGTCAGCGCCGATCCTGCCTACGCAGCCGACGTGCGCCGCACTGCTGAGGCGGTGGCAGCACACCTGACAAAGATTGGGGTAGATCAGGTGGAGATTGTTCCTACACCGGGGCATCCTATTGTCTATGGGGAAAAGATGATCGATCCGGCCAAGCCGACGATCATGGTGTACGGCCATTACGACGTACAACCACCTGACCCGATTGATCTTTGGGAAAGTCCGCCTTTTGAGCCAACGATTAAGAAGACGGATATTCATCCCGACGGAGCAATTTTCGCCCGGGGGTCCTGCGACGATAAAGGGCAGGTATTTATGCACATCAAGGCTGTGGAGGCTATGCTGGCCA
>JAUMBM010000278.1:0-10337 GCA_032115735.1 Saprospiraceae bacterium | reverse complement strand
GGTGTTTCATCAGATTGTCGCCAATGGCAATCTGGCTGGTCTCAAACCCATTTTCGAACAAGGTCTTGTTGAGAAAGGCCGAGTCAAGCACGATATCGCGGTGATTGGAGATAAAAAGGTAGCCTTCCGAAGGATCAAGCTGCTCCAGGCCTGACACCGTGAGCTCTTCAATGCTCTGGCGCTGCACAAACTGAAGGAAAGGGAGTATGATCTTTTCCTGAAAATCGGCGATGGTTTCTACGGTTTCAACCGCCTTGGCAATGTAGAGGACAAGCTCCTCCGGCAATACAGTGCGCATTCCCTGCTGCAAACCAGCATTGCCAAACAGCTCCCGGAGGGCAGCTTTTACTTCCTCTGCACTGAGCATGGAAGGGTGATCTGCTTCTCTTTCTGACATATCTCGTTTTCGTTGTGATGTGAGATGATTGTCCGGCCACGGGCTGCCGGCGCATCTATGACCCTGCAAAATAAGACCATTTTTCCGATCAACTGACTACTTTTTGCATCTGTCCAGCACCCGACAGCCCGGCCGCTCCCCAAAACCAGCAGTATGGGAAAAGTAAAAAAATATCTACGGCAATTATTGCTACATGTTTCAAAATGACCGTATCTTTGCACTCGCGAAAAATGGCGCGGTAGCTCAGCTGGTCAGAGCGCAGGATTCATAATCCTGAGGTCGGGAGTTCAAGCCTCCCCCGCGCTACAGCCAAAGAGCCATCCGGATTGTGTCCGGGTGGCTCTTCTCTTTTCTGGCAGGCATAGTACGTCCGGTATTACCATGGCCGCTCAAGACAAATGTGTCCGTATGTGGGATCTCCTGCTCAATCACCCCCCTTCTCCGCTGACCGAGCTACGGCACCCCGCCTGGCAGGCTACGGGGGTGCGGCTTTTTGTAAAAAGAGACGACCTGCTCGCGCCAGCGCCCGGCGACCCTTTCTGCGGCAACAAGTGGCGCAAACTAAAGTACAATCTGCTGCAATACAGAGAAAAAGGCTGTGAGCAGCTGCTTAGCTTCGGGGGCGCCTACAGTAATCATCTGGCAGCGCTGGCCAGCGCCGGCCAATGGCTCGGCATCTCCACCATAGGCGTGGTACGCGGCGATGAGCCCATGGACAGCCCCACGCTCAGGCGCGCGGAAGCGGCCGGCATGAGGTTGATTTTTATCGCTCGCAGCGCCTACCGGCGGCTTAGCCAGGATGCCGCCTATTGGCAGGCGCTATATCCCAATGCATACATATTGCCCGAGGGGGGAAGCAACGAGGCAGCGCTGCGCGGCTGCGCGGAGCTGGCGCAGGAAATCCGCGACCAGCTGGGAGCCTGGCCGGAGGTGATCGCCACGGCCTGCGGCACGGGCGGCACCCTGGCGGGCCTGATGCTGGGCGTCGAGTGGGAGGAAAAAAACCAGCCACTGCCGCACCTGTTGGGAGTGCCGGTGCTGAAAGGGGGCTTTATGGCGGCGGCGGTAGAGGCTTTTCTGCAGGCAGGGGGGCGTGTGCCGCCGGCACGCGCCTGCTGGGATATCGCCGATGGCTTCCACCACGGCGGCTACGCCAAAAAAAGTGCCGACCTGATGCATTTTATAGAAAATATGCACGACTTAGGCTTGCCGCTGGAGCCTGTCTATACAGCCAAACTTTTTTATGCACTCTTCAGCTTGCAGGCAGGGGGACGCTTTGCCCCCGGTAGTCGGCTGGTAGCCATACATACCGGGGGTCTGCAAGGTATACAGCCCTGAGGGGGCTGAGTCGGGAATTGTGAAAAGTCCCGATTATTCAATCAAGGAAAGCTAGTCAGGCATGTAGCTCCGGAGTAGGCTAAGCGTATGTTTGGTATTTTCTTAGCTTGTCAGACTCCGAAAACTCTTCCCTCGCGGGCTTGCTTTTTTTAGGCATGTAACACCAGCCAGGGGCCTTCATGAGCATCAGAACGCTCAAAAACGCCTCGGCTTTGTCTCCTGCGCGCCTTAAATCTGATGGATAGAACCCCCCAGCACGCTGTTGACGTATTTCTCTTTCGGCTGACCTTTGTAGTACACTTCCCCGCCGGTATTGGCCGTAATATCCAGCAGGTCAGTAGCCATCACGTAAGCTTTGCCGCCGGTATTGGCACGTATGTAGGTGCGTACGGTAGTAAGTTCAGTCGCGTCATAGACGCCGCCTGAGGAGGCCATGGCCTCCTGTGTCTGGGCGCTGCCCTTGAGGCGAAGCTCTGCACCTTCGCCCGCATAGGAGGAAAGCACTTCCACGGCCAGCGCTATGTCGGCCTGCGCGCCGCTGCCAAGGCGTAGCTCAAGTTTGTCGCCTGTGAGCTCAGCGCGATGACTGATTACAGCGCCTGCCTGTGCCTTGATAGAGCGAAGCTTGACATAAGTAAGTTGCAGCTTCACGACTTCATCTTTAGCGATCTGGCTCAGTGTGTTGATGCGCAGGCTATTGCGACTGATGCCAATGTTGATTTTGTCCTCATTGACCGGAGACTCCAGTATGACCAACTGAGGACTCTCACCAGCGATAAGCTCTATTTGGATCCTGCCGGTGATGACAATTTCGTCGAAAGACTGCAGACTGCGGGTTGTCTGGGCACTGCTTAGCAAAGGCAATAACAAAAGGCCTGCAAAAGCCGCAGCCGTTCGGATCAGATTTTTCATATTCAGAAAGGATTGTTAGAAAATGAACAATATAACAGACGATACCGCCCATTCTAAGGATGCATTTTCAGCCCGTATACCCCTATGAATAGTATAAAAAATCAGGCAAGCAACTCTTTTACTTTGGCCGAGATTGCCCGCCCGTCGGCCTGGCCTGCCAGGCTTTTGGTGGCCATACCCATCACCTTGCCCATATCTTTGACGGAGCTGGCACCAAGCTCCGCAATGATGGTACGGATGCGCACACTTAGCTCCTCATCAGATAGTTGCGCAGGCAGATAGGTCTGTAGGACGGCCATTTCCTCTTCCTCTTTTTGCGCCAGATCCGGCCGGTTTTGCTGCTGGTATATCAGCAGCGAATCCTGCCGCTGTTTGATCATCTTTTGCAGCAGCTGAATCTCCCGCTCGGCGGTGATAGCCTCGCCGCTACCGTCGGTTTTCATCAGTAAAATAGCGGCCTTGATGGCCCTTACCGTGCGCAGGCGAGCCTCTTCCTTGGCGCGCATGGCCTCCTTGATGTCCTGGTTGATCTTGTCTTCTAAGCTCATATCGTTAAGGTTTGCAAAAAATTAATCTTTCCTGCGCTCTTTGATCCAGCGGCAGATCTTTACAAAATCGGCGATAGACAGCTGCTCAGGGCGTTGCTGGAAAAAAGGCTGGTCGAGCAGCGGGTCTGCCTCCGGCAGCAGCGACCTGAGCGTATTCCGCAGCATCTTGCGCCGCTGCCCAAAGGCCATTTTTACTACCTGCCGGAAAAGTGCAGCATCTTCATTGGCAACGAGCGGATCGCCTTTTCGCCGCAGGCGTATGACGGCCGACTGCACCTTGGGCGGCGGATTGAAGTTGCCACTGCTCACTGTAAAAAGATATTCGGTTGTATACCAGGCTTGTACAAGTACGCTTAGTATGCCGTATACCTTGCTGCCAGGCGTAGCTACTACCCGCTCTGCAACTTCCTTCTGGAACATACCCACCAGCTCAGGAATAATGTCGCGGTGGTCAATGGTCTTGATAAGGATTTGCGAGGAGATGTTATAAGGAAAATTGCCAATGATGGCAAAAGGTTCCGGAAAAAGTCCCGGCAACGGCAATTTTAGAAAATCTTCCAAAATGAGGAAGGGCTGCCAGTCGGGATGGTGCGCTCGCAGATAGGCGAGCATGTCGGCATCGGCGTCCACTGCTTTAAAGGTAAGCCCTTTGGCTACGAGGTATTTGGTGAGTACCCCCTGTCCGGGCCCAACTTCAAGTAAGCCCGCATACGTACCGTCCAAAGAGAGGCTGTCAGCAATTTTCTGCGCATAATGTTCGTTGGTCAGAAAGTGCTGGCCGTAAGATTTCTTCGCTTTCACAACAAAGGTTTGCCGCAAGATAAGCAATACAAATTCGCTGATAAGTAAGGATTTGTTATTTTTGCCAGCTATTGCATAAAAACATACACAATGACCAAGCCCATCATAGGCATAACAATAGGAGATTTGAACGGGATCGGCCTCGAGGTAATCCTGAAAACATTTCAGAATGAGCAGCTTTTAAATAATTGTACGCCGGTCATCTACGGTTCATCCAAGGTGGTGTCTTACCACAAAAATATTGTGGGAATCGAGTTTGCCTTCAATGCTATCCGCTCAGTTGATCAGGCGACCGATGACCGCGTCAATGTGGTCAACTGCTGGCAGGACAATGTCAATATTAGTCTTGGTAAAGCTACAGAACATGGTGGTAAATATGCTTACCAGTCGCTGGAGTGGGCTGTAAAAGATTTGCAGGCCGGACTGATCGATGCGCTGGTGACGGCGCCTATCAATAAGGAAGCCATGCAGATGGCCAATTTCCCTTTTCCCGGCCATACCGAGTATCTTACGCAGGCGCTGGGCGCCCGCGAAAGTGTTATGATGCTGGTGCACGATGAGTTGCGTGTTGCTCTGGCCACCAACCACCTGCCTTTGCGCGCAGTGCCCGCCAAAATCACCAAGGAGCTCTTACTTCAGAAAATCAATTTGTTGCATGAGTCGCTCTGCATGGATTTTGGCATCGACCGCCCTACAATCGCAGTGCTGGGACTCAATCCGCATGCGGGAGACGGAGGATTACTGGGTATGGAAGAAGAACAGCAGATTCGCCCCGCAGTTATTGAGGCTAAAAAAGGCGGTAAACTCGTCATGGGGCCATTTCCTGCGGATGGTTTTTTTGGTTCCGGTCAATATCGCAAGTATGATGCTATACTGGCAATGTACCACGATCAGGGATTGGCGCCTTTCAAAGCACTTTCTTTTGGCAATGGTGTTAACTATACAGCGGGTCTTTCCGCTGTGCGTACGTCACCCGACCACGGAACGGCTTACGATCTGGCCGGAAAAAATGGTGCTGATCCGACATCTTTCCGCAATGCATTGTTTATGGCGATAGATATCACGCGACAGCGCAGAGACTATAAGGATATGCGTGCCAATCCGCTCCGTATCCGCGAAAAACCTATAGACAGCGATGATGGCAATGATATCATCGAAGAGTAGGCTCTTTTCCGATCTCCGGGAAGAGCGCTCCCGGTATTTACCTGCCGAACTCCGGACGGGTCTTTTCCCGGGGATCTCCACCTTTTTTCAGTCACGTAGCGCCGACTATGCTCCAAAAACGTAACGACACGCAAAAAAATACCTTGTTCGGGCTCCCGGCAGAAGATCCCGGCCATACGCTAAAATCGGTAGTTATGAGCAGGCCTTTTTTTGTATGCGCGCTGATCTTGCTGGTGTTGGTTGTCGACCAGTGCCTAAAGATTTGGGTAAAAACCCACATGTACTATGGCCAGAGCATTCCCTTGCCGGGAGTCGACTGGGCATTTTTATACTTTGTCGAAAATCCTGGTATGGCCTTTGGTTATACTTTTGGAGGTGAGTACGGTAAGCTGATACTGAGCATCTTCCGCTTGATAGCCATCGGCGTGCTGGGGTATTATCTGGTGATGCTGATCCGGGCAGGGGCTAGCCGGTGGAGCCTGCTCAGCTTCTCGCTGATATTGGCGGGGGCTGCCGGAAACGTCATCGACAGTGCCTTTTATGGGCTCATCTTTAGTGCTTCTCCTTTCCACGTGCCGGAAGCAGCGTATTTTACCAGCTTTGGGCAAGGGTATGCTACTTTCCTGCATGGGAAGGTGGTCGATATGTTTTATTTTCCTATAGCAGAGGGCATCTATCCCCAATGGCTGCCTGTACTTGGCGGCAAACCCTATACTTTTTTCAAACCTGTCTTCAATATCGCGGACGTAGCGATCACCGTCGGGGTCACCAGCGCCATCCTGATGCGTAATGAGCTTCAGCAACTCACGTCAGTGGAGGAAGCTCAGGGAGAGACGGTGGAGGGGGCAGCCATACAGGGGGAAGAGCCTACAGCAACAACAGAGGGGGATAGTAAAGGTGGGCAGCCAGAATCCTGAAGGGTTTAGGTCACAGGTAGTCATCCTCCTCATCAACTTCTATTTTTGACAAATCAACGTTGGCCACAAAAGAGCGTATGGCATCGAGCAGATTGCCTACAACAAATTCATTGACAGAATAATAGATGTATTTTCCTTCCCGATTTCCGATAACCAGATTGGCCTGACGAAGCAGGCGGAGATGCTGGGATACCAACGATTGCTCGAGCCCTAGTCTCGAATGTATGTCCTTCACATAAATACTTTGGTTTGTACTAATGAGCTCCAGCATCTTTAACCGGAGCGGGTGCACAAACGCCCGCAGTATTTTGGACGAAAAAATGACCTTGTCGTAATGATCCCTTTTCAGCGTTTTTCCCATAGATCCCTAAGTTGAGGCTAAACAAACAGTTAATAAGTGTGCTTCACAAGGAAACACAGCAACTTCAACTTTGACAGAGCAATATAGCTTCGCAAAGTGATTTCGCCAGCATAAGGGGGGAACTAAAAAGAAGGGTAAGGAGTAAAGTCAGATTGAAAAACAAGCCCTTCAGGGCGTTAGTTCATCTACCAGACTGAATATTTGCGCCAGTCGATCTTTGTTGAGTGAGTAATACACGTATTTTCCAAGTCTTTCGGTCACTACAACACCTGCTTTGCGAAGCAGCGCCAAGTGCTGTGAGGCGACAGATTGCTCAAGTCTCAATTGTACGTAGATCTCCGTGACAGTCATTTTCTCCGTTTTCTCCAGCAATTCAATAATTTGCTGGCGGAGTTTGTGGTTGATGGCTCTGAGCACCAATACGGCTTTTCTGAGTTCGATGTAGTCTAGGAGGATTTCCTCATCCCCCTTTTTTAACATGACTGCTTCCGTTTTTTGCTTTCCCATAATACAAGCTTAGCATGTTAAATAAACGATATTTCACGTATGTCCTCTCAAATATTGTGCCAATATAAGGATAGGTTTTAATAAATAAATGATTTGTGGGAATTCTTGGTGAATTTTCTTAATTTTTTACGCTTTTTGGTTGAGTTACATAGGGTGGTTTGAGGTAAATGGGGTCTGAATGCACGAGATCAGCATAGTTGCCTTGCTGAAAATCGGCTTCAGCCAGCGGGGCCAGCCAGTCAGCCTGGCATTGGCGTGGTTCTCTGAGATATACATTGTCGGACCAGTAGGGCATACTTTTGGCGGCGCCATTGCCGCAGACGATTAGGGGGGCTGAGCGGTAGGCGGCCAGAGCATCCTGACTCAGGACAAGGGCGGTCGCTGGTAGCAGGCACTCACCGGTATTGTCGTAAACAGCCGTATACACTTCCTCGCGCCGGGCATCAATCATGGGGGCATAGCAGGTGAGGGGATCGTCCTGAGGCTGCCTGGCGGCCATCGCCAGCGCCCGCAGAGTGTCGATGGTCAGCAGCGGAATTTGCAGACTGAAAGCTATACCTTTAGCGGTAGCCATACCAATGCGCAGCGAGGTGTAAGAACCCGGGCCATGGCTTACCGCTACCGCATCAAGAGCCGTAAAGCCGCAACCGCTTTCGGCCAGCACCTGCTCGATGAGCAGGGTGATCATGCGCGCATGGTCCTGCGGAGCTTCCGCCCGGACCATAGCGGCCGTCCTGCCGTCCTGCGCGAAGCCTACAGAGCATATCTCCGTGGCCGTTTCCAGTAGTAAAATTTTTGCCATACGGGCAAAGATACAGGCTTTTCGGTGGTGGGCAAAAAAACAAAAACAGCCAATCACCCTGTATCGCATTGCACCGCTGATGGCGGTGCAATGCGATACAGGGTAGTCCGTCACAGGTTGGGTTCGGGCCGGGCTGTGCCCAGCCACCGGCGCAAGCCAAGCAGAATGGTTTCGGCGGCAGGTGGCGGCAGCGCCGTCACCTGTGCAGCGGGCTGTTTAAAATGGGTATGTCGCTGTCGGGCGAGCTCAAACAGCTGTTGGCGCTCGGGTATGCTGAAGCGGGCGAAAGTGCGCCTGACGACGGGCAGTACGTGTTGAAAATCATCGGCCGACAATGTGGCTATCCAGTTGTCGAGCAGCGACCAAAGATCGGCATGGTGCAGGAGCAGGAGCGCACTGCCCGGCAGAAAACCTTCCAGCCAGGCAGCTTTCTCCAGCTCGGCGGTGGCAGCAGAGAGTGCAAAGCTCATGTGGCGCGCTACGTCACCAACAGGCAACTGCTGGCGGTCGAAAAGGAGCCGGGTAGCCAGCCCGCGCAGCAAGGGATGTGTAGCCGGCAGCCGGGCAAGCTGCTTGAGGGCTGTGGTCCATAGTTGCTGCAAATCGTCGAGCTGCAACAGGTTGAGCGCCCGGTCGGCAGCGAGCAGCTGGGTGGCCAGCAGGCGGGCGGCGTCATCATCTACCTGCCGGGCAGCAGCGGGCAGTCCGAGTGCAATGCCGGGGGTGAGCTCTTTGACGAGCAGCGCCAGCGCCGTGACATCCGAGTGGCGTACATCTCCGTATTGTATGCTGTTGACAAGCCCGGGCAGGCAGGCGAGCAGGTTGGGTATATCGGTCGTCAGTGAGGCTTTGTGCTGCAGCTGGCGGCTGAGGGTTTCTGTGATGGCCGGCAAGCCTGCCAGCAGCGATTGCTGCAGCAGCTCGACCATGTCGGCCAAAGAGGCGGTAGCGGTTACCTGCTGCTGCAGGCAAGCTGCGGCTGCCGCCGGCAGCGTATTGCCCCACATGGCTGCTTCAACAATTTTAATCGAAAATTCAGGCTGCCAATGTAGCCTCCATATTTCTCTGAAACTGCCCAGCGCATTGTCATCAGCGGCCTGGGGCTTGCCCCAAGGTATGGAAAGGATGCGGAGCCTGTGCAGCAGGTAACTTTTCTCCAGATCTATTGCTTCACGCAGATCTATACCGCCACGCGGGTTGGCTGCGGTAGCTTTTAGCCAGCACTCTTCGGCTTTACCCCAGTAACTTGCGAGCCGGACGGCCTTCAGGCTGTCCAAAAGGGCTCGCTGCAGCGGAACGGCAGCGGCCTCCGCAGGGACGTTGCCGATGCGCATGCCCGTAATCAACTTCTCTTCGATGAGTGCAAAGCGGGGCTGAATGCCTTCGCACAGCACACTGAGCGCGGCCATACGCGCTTCGGCAAGGTTGGGGGTGGGTAGATTGCGTAGGGCAGCCAGTGCGGTAGCGAGCCGCACAGCCTCGCTAACATGGGCGGGCGAATTGTCGTGGCCCTGCTCGCGCAGCAGACGGCTGGCACGGGATAAAAAATGAAGAATAGCCGCCTCCGCCTGCTCAAAGCGTAGTTCGTACCAGGCAGGGGAGAGGATGCCGGCACCATAGCCGCTCTGCAGGGCAAGCCGCGGGTAGCTCCATGGTATCCAGGCACTGCGAATCTTCGTCCTGGGCTTGGGCAGGGCCGCTATGAGTTGCTTGTCGGCACCGGCCTTTTTGAGTGGCTCTCCCCCGAGAACCGGGGCGTGCCAGGCGCCGCACACAACGGCTATGCGCGCATAACCGTCTTTTTGGGCCTGCCGGAGGGCCTGTCGCATGAAAGCTTCCCGCTGCAGGTTTTCAGGAGACTCCAAAGCTGCTGCCGCTGTGCGAAGCTGCTGCATCAGCAGCAAACCGGCCTCAAAAACTTCAAGATCGTCGCCTTCCTGTTCGAAGAAAGCATCCCACCAGCTTTCAGTGTCTGCAAAACCGGCTATCGTGGCAAGCTGCCGGAGGGGGTCGGCCATGGCTGCGGAAGCCTCAGCTGCCGCTATCGTGGGCTCCGCCCCGGCAGGGGGCGAAAAATGAAAAGCTATGGGCTGGTCTATGGCCCGGATGGCAATGCCGGCCTGCAGGGCCCACTGCAACGCCTGCCATTCTGGTGAAAAATGAGCGAACGGCAGGTAAACGGAGCGGCGCAGATCTGTCTCATCGTAGAGTACCAGCGCTACCGGCGGGGCCAGTCCGGGGAGATTGGCCTGCAGAAGGGCCGTCAATGCTTCCGGCGGAGCTTCCAGCAGCAGGCAGTCGGGCTCCCAGCGAGCCAGCGCACGGGCAACACGCCTGGCAGAGCCGGGGCCATGGTGGCGGATACCCAATATTTTGTATTCCTGACTCACAAAGAAGATTCTCTTAGGGCGTCGTGCCGCTGCCGACAGCAGGGGGGCATCAGACGTTGAGGTAGGTCATGAGAGCATCATAGCGCTCTTTGAGGGTGTCGTACAGCTCACTCTCGCCAAAAGTAGCCTTGACCTGATAGTTGAACCGCTCAAAAGTAGCCAGAATGGGCCAGATGTTCTGGCGGTTGAGCTTGAGCGTG
>JAUMBM010000277.1:0-8386 GCA_032115735.1 Saprospiraceae bacterium | reverse complement strand
TACTCTCCCGGGCACAGTGGTTGGGACTGGAAGGGGCACCTATGTCTCAATTTCTCAGCTTCAATACGCCGATCAACAGCAAGGGTGTTGGTTTGGCGGGCATGTTTTCCCACCATACCGTAGGTGCAAGCATGCGTCTGACGGCGGAGGCGGCCTATGCCTATCGATTTGATCTGGGGGTAGGCGGCCGCATGGCCATCGGCTTATCGAGTTCGGTGCGTATGCTGCGCACCGATTTCGACCAGCTGGAATCTACCCAGCCCCGGGAGTTGGATGCTGCCATTCCCACGGGTATACAGAGTAAGTATGTTCCTAATTTTGGTGTCGGTATTTACTACAACAACCAGAATTTCTACGTAGGGCTGGGTGCGCCGAGGATTCTGCAGAACAACATAGACCTTGCTGATGACAGCGGGGTGATTTCGCGGGAGATACGGCATGCCTACCTGATGGGGGGCGTGCTGACCAAGCTGGGGTACAGGCTGCAGCTGCAGCCACAGGTGTTATTTAAATACGTAGCGGGGGCGCCTTTTGACGCGGAAGCGAATGTAAATCTTATCTATGACAACAAGCTGTACGGAGGCTTGTCTTACCGCATTGGAGGATCCAATGAGCGGGGGTTGGGCGCGTCGAGTGGTATACTGCTGGGTTTCCAGATTACGGATGCCCTTTTATTTGGTATGAGTATGGACTTTACGTTGTCGGAGCTGCGTTCTTACAGCAGCGGCAGTTTTGAAGGCCTGTTGCGGTATGCTATTGGGGGGCGTTCACAGGGAACAGATATATTGAGTCCCCGATTTTTTTAAATACCAAGCCTGAGATGTCCGTTAGCAGGCATCTGTTAAAATTAACGAGCCATGAGGAAGCAACAGCGGTGGTATTTGTCGGCCACCTTGGTAAGTTTGTCTCTGCTGCTGCGTGCACAACAGGTACCGGTTGAAGCAGGCGGTGGCAGTATGGAAATGGACGTTGACATCTTCAATGCTGTCAGTATCAACACAGCCTTGGTTGACTTCAGCCCTACCTTTTATGATAATGGGCTGGTGTACGTATCCCAGCTTTCCCGCGGCTTGGTAGATGAGAAAACAGGGGAGACCTTTTTCAAAATTTTTTACGCAGCATTGGGCCCCGACGGCCTGCCCGGCAAGCCCCAGCCTTTTTCAGTAAGTCTCAGCTCTCCTTACCACGAGGGGCCGGTATGTTTCAACCAAAAGGCCGACCGCATATTTTTTACGCGTACCAATGCTAACAAGGGTATTCGCCGTGCCGACCAGCGAGGGGTTTCGGGCCTAAAAATTTATGAGGCGGTACGCGGTCCCTTTGACTGGGAGCAAATCAAGGAATTGCCGTTCAACAATGATGGCTACAGCTGTCTGCATCCGGCACTTTCGGCGGATGAGACCAAGCTCTTTTTTGCCTCCAACCGCCCTGACAGCTATGGCGGCATGGATATCTATGTCAGTGAGTGGACTGGAGAGCAGTGGTCAGAGCCCTACAACCTTGGACCGGAGATCAATACCAGCAAAAACGATGCGTTCCCGTTTATTTTTGAAAACGGCACCCTCTTTTTTGCTTCAGAGGGCCATGAAGGTTATGGGGGATATGATCTTTTTAGCGTGGATATTTCGGGTCGCCGCTGGGGTGCGGTAACCAATCTTGGACCGCCCTTCAATTCATCGGCTGATGATATTGGCCTGATTCTCTCGCCGGAGGGGAGTGAGGGATACTTTACCTCCGCCCGTTCCGGTGGGGTAGGAAAGGATGATATTTACTTTTTTAAATTTCGCGGCGGCAGCTTTCCGGGGTTTAGGGAAAGTATACAGCGGACGCATGAATTGGTGGTGCGTGACAGTGTAAGTGGTCGCGGTATTATGAGCGCTATGGTATGGCTGTATGAGCGCCCCGTCAACAGTCCGCTCAATCAAAGTCAGCTGTACGATCTGGTGCTGTTGCAGGACAGTACACAGCGGGAGGTCTCCATATCTATGGTACGCAAATCTGAAGATGATCTGGGGCAGGCCCATTACGAAACCGACCGGGAGGGGATAGCGGGGCTAAAACTGCGACCCTCCAGATCATACGTCCTGTTGATCGCGAGATCAGGCTACCAGACGCAGGAATTCCAGTTTGATACCGATGTCGAAGGCAAGCCCCTCAAGTCGCTGCAAATCCCGTTGTCGGAAGTCAATTGCATATTGCTACAGGGAAAAATTATTGCAGAGCAGTACAACCTACCCATTCCGAATGCGGGTGTTCGCATTATGAGTGACTGTCCGCAGGCCTCTCCTCTCAACCTATATACAAATATCAACGGTGAATTTGAAACTTGCCTGCCTTTGGGATGTAACTATACCGTACAGGCCAGCAAGGAAGGTTACCTCAGCAGCGGGTCGACGGTTTCGACTGTACGCACAAAGGTGCGCACGCTGGAACTCAGTCTGGCGCTCAAACCCTTCTCACAAGCCGTATTGCGGGAACCGATAGCTAAGGGGACAGTCATTGTGATGAATAACATTCGCTATGACTTCAACCAGGCCACCATCCGCAGCGGCGCTGCCCAGGATTTGGAGGGTTTGGCGACCTTGATGCTTCGCTATCCGAGTATGGAGATAGAGTTGAGTGCTCATACGGACAGCAGAGGCAGTGATGCCTACAACCTGGATCTATCGCGCCGCCGCGCAGATACTGCCAAAGATTTTTTGGTGCAGCGCGGCATTGCCGCCAACCGGATTCAGGCTGCGGGTTATGGTGAGCGCGTGTTGCGCAATCGCTGTGCCGACGGGGTAGAGTGTACAGAAGAAGAGCATGCTTACAACCGCCGCACGGAGATCAAAGTGCTGCGCATTGACGAAAATATCGACGTACAAATCAACGCCGGAGAGTAACAGCCGGCTGCTGTCACATCAATAAACCACTATGCAACTATATTGGCAGGACGTAGGGGAGTTTGTCCGCAAGCTTAGCTGGCGGCGCCTGTACAACTTTTTGCTGGTGATAACCTCATACTACTACAGTCGGCTGCTAGGCAAGCCGCGTCAGTGGGGTATGCCAGTAACGCTCAGTTTTGAGCCCACGACAGCCTGCAACCTCCGTTGCCCCGAGTGTCCCAGCGGGCTTCGGCAGTTTTCCCGCCCTACGGGCAACCTGCGGGCCGATTTTTTTCGCAAGACCATTGACCAGCTTAGCGAGGAGCTATTGTACCTGATTTTTTATTTTCAGGGAGAGCCTTATATCAACCCCGATTTTCTGGATATGGTCAAGTATGCCCATGATAAGAAACTCTATACCATCACTTCTACCAATGGGCATTTTCTCAATGACGAAAATGCCAGGCGTACCATTACTTCAGGGCTGAGCCGGCTAATCATCTCCGTCGACGGGTCAACCCAGGAGGTCTACGAGCAGTACAGGAAAGCGGGCAAACTTGAAACCGTGCTGCAAGGCGCCCGCAATGTAGTCAAATGGAAAAAAAAGTTAGGCTCGTCAACGCCCCACATCGTCTTTCAGATGCTGGTTGTGGCTCCCAATGAACACCAGATAGAAGAAGTCAGGCAACTGGCGAAAGAGATAGGCGTTGATGAAGTAAAGCTCAAGACAGCGCAGTTGTACGATTATCGCATGGGGCATCCGCTTATGCCCACCGACAATCGCTACAGTCGTTACTACCAACTGCCTGACGGCAGCTATGATACTAAGCACGAGCTGCTGAGCCACTGCTGGAAGCTTTGGCATGCCAGTGTGGTCACCTGGGATGGACAGGTAGTACCCTGCTGTTTTGACAAGGATGCCAAGCACAAAATGGGTGAGCTGCAGCTACAGGATTTCAGCGCCATTTGGCAGGGCCCCGTCTATCAGCGCTTCCGCGAAACCCTCTTCAAGGGAAGGCAGGAGATTGATATATGCACCAATTGCACAGAAGGTTGCAAGGTTTGGGTATGACCGTTGTAAAATAAGTGCGATTTTGTAAATTTTTCTTGCAAAGAACGCGAAAATCAAGCAACTTTACTGCCCGTCTTGGTATGTACAGGGGGTTGACTGCTCTATAGTGATGCGCTATTTTTGCCGTTGTTCGGCTGAAAATGTATTCAGCAAGCTTCAGTATACAGGTTTTCAGTTGTTTGTAGTTGTCTTGGCTTCCCCTTCAACTGTTGCGCTTAGCCACTCAGGTGAGCATCCAGTCTTTCAGTGGACAGGAGGACAGTGCACAACCTGCCGCTTAATTGGCAGAGCCTATCAGGCGTAGTTGGAAGGTATGTATTCCGGTAGCAAAAAACCTTTTTAAACAAAAAAATGCTGGTCGCCAGGCCGAGTGCTTAGCAGTGCTCCGTACTGGCGTGGTTTTGGCAGAGTTGCTGTCATGTTCACAGACAGTTCAGGTGTTTGCCGCGAACTTGAATAGGTGAGCCGGGAGCAGCTGGTGCGAGAGCAGCCCTGTTGGTCAGATGCTACTATGATACTAACTACATAAAAAACAGCGGGAAATGGACTATAAAGTTATTGTAAGCGGCAGATTGGAGTTTGGCAACAGCCGGACGTTTGAGCAGGTGGTCAAATTGTTTGAGCATCGGAGAGAAGTATATTACAAGGGCGAGCTGTTGTTCAAACCCGAGCAATTATTTTCAGAGGCATCACAGTCTATTGATATCCCCCGCTACATTGGCACTACGACTGACAAAGTGTGGCGCAACACGGTCAAGTTGATGCAGCAGATAGCTGAGTATGCGATCGCCGGCGACTTCAACCTTTGGGGTATCCGGGAGGGTAAGCCTACAGAGCACTGGCTGGTAGAGCCGCAGGGCGATAAGTCTGCGATTCTCGCCTTCCGCGAGGGTCGTGATCTGTTACTGGAAAAAGGCAGGGAGGAAGAGGCTAAAGCATCTTTGACCCGCGCCATAGAAAAATTTGAGCGTCATGCGCTGGCTTACGAGCGCCGCGGCTACGTCAACTTTAAACTCAGAAATTTTGATGACGCTGTCTATGACTACTCTAAGAGTATAGACATCAATCCCAATAAGCCAGAGCCTTACTTTGGCCGGGCTATTATATTTTACAAGCGGGAGGATTGGAAGAAAGCATTTGCCGACTTTGAGCTGGCGGTTGCCAAATCAATCCCTCACCAGTCCATTCACTGGCTTGGGCGGGTGTACAAGGCCAATGCTTTGTCGGAACTGGGCCGCTATGAGGAAGCTGTCAAGGAGTATGGTTTTTTCATCAAGCGTTTCCAGCAGAGTCAGGACGGTCTGGCGGAGCAGCTGCGTCGTATTGCCTTCAACTGCGGTAAGTGCCAGCTGGCACTCGGACAGCATGCAGAAGCCGAGCGCAGTTTTGCATTAGCGCTGCAGTCGGCACCACTGCCGGGAGGTCCTGCTTCAGAGGAAATCATGTCATACAGTCAGTTGTGTACTCAGAGCATCAATCGTGCAGGCGTCACAAAGCCGGTCGCTAAAAAAGGCAAGCAGCTCAGCAACGCCTGAAATACGGGGCTTCACAGCCCCATATTTTGGCTGGGACTACAGTCTGCCGCGGGCAGTTGCCTGATTTTTTAACAGACAGGTACACACAATCCGGATCGCAGCGCTCAGTCCCCACTTACCGTTAGCAAGTATTTGGTAGCTTGGGGTACAAGTTCATGGCAGGGCGGGGGCTTAGCCCCGCTTATAGGCAGCGAGTACCCGCTCAGCCAGTTCACCCCTGCAAGCCTGCAGATAGTCGTCGTAGGTACAGGGGATAAGCCGGTGCCTGTCTGCCTGCGGCATTTGCTGGTTGGGTGCCTGCAGCCACCAGCGCCCGCTCTTATTGCTTTTCCAAAAAACAAGCTTATCCTCCTGATCTTTCAGGTCGACGATATACTCTGTAAGTCCTCCGCCGGAGGCCGGGTAGTCATTTTTGCGGTGGTAAAAACCCTCTATAAAGTACCACAGCATTTGTGCAATCGCCTGTGCCGAACGATACTGCTCGGGGGTAGCTTCGGCCGCTAAGGGTAGAAATCCATGGAGGCTGAAAGCGCGGAGTTTGTCGCTCATTCCTGCATACCGGCACAACTGACAAGCCTCTTCGAGCGTAAAACCACTGGGTGACCATGGCTGTTGAGCCGGCATTTCGAGCCCGTTGATTGCCCGCAAGTGGAAGGCCAGCAGGTCGCCATCGCGTATTATGGGTTCTGTTTCCGCCATGCAAGCCCTTGCCCTGCCGAGTCGAAGACAGCTAAGCCCGCTTTGCTCTTCCATCCATTTGAGCTGCCAGGCATCGAGAAAATGTGCCTGTGCACCAAGCAGTCCCATCGTAAAAGGCGGAGGCGTCCTATAGACAATCGCATTGAGGTAGGCAGGAGTCGTGAGCTGAGAAGAGGTCATGCTCAGGGGCAGCCGCTCATCGACCAGCACCAGGCTGGGATAATCTACCTGTGCATCCAGCGCCTGGTAAAGTGCCACCAGTTGCTGCGGGCTGCTGCCCAGCAGCAAAGGGAAGACCCCGCTCTGCAGCAGTTCCGACAACATAGGCAGCAAAAATTCGGATTCCTCCTTGCGGGCGTTGCCCAGATCCGCCATGACCAGTGAATCGAAAGCCCAGCTGAGTTGATACAGCTCCCGGCGCAGGAGGTTGGCTGTGGGGGCATGTATGCCCACCACTGCCAGCTTCATTGCCGACAGATCACTGATACTTTCTTTATAAAACAATACATGGTCGCCCACCGTGACCGGCGGCACACCGTCCGTGGTCCAGTCTGCAGGATCTACAGCCTCCAGCCAATTGTAAAGCATACACTTATGGAAAACTTGCGCACGGCAGTGAGCTGCCGGCAAGTGAAAAAATCAACTGCACATACTTCAGCGCGAGGAGCGCTGACACAGCTACCTGTTCGGATTGTTTTTGGGCGGCTACGCCCCCAAAAACAGGCTGAGCACGCTCAGCCCTGCTGACGCTCAGAATTTTGCCTGCAGCAGATAAGGCATCATCTTACGCCAGGTAGGCCAGTCGTGCGGCATATCATAGCCCCAGAGATCCAGTTCGTGCGGAATGTTTTTGTTGTGAAGTACTGCACTGAAACGGCGGGAAGCTTCGGGATGCTCCCAGTCACCCTGTCCTGTAAGAATATGGATATGCCGGCTGGCGCGGATGCGCGACAGGTACCACTCGTCGTGCAGGTTGGGCATATATTCCATAGGAGAGTTGAAATACACATCCTGATCGTGATAACCCTTGGTATAGCTGCTGAGGTTATAGTCGCCGCTCATAGAGATGACTCCCTGGATGAGGTCAGGTCTTTTGAGAAAAAGATTCATGGCATGCAAGGCACCGAAGGAAGCACCACAGGTGATGATGGGCGTTTCGGGGCTGGTCTTGGTGCGCAGGTAGGGGATCACCTCCTGATAAACATAGTCATTGAACTGCGTATGGCGGATAGCCTTATGGCGCGGATGCATGTGGCTGTTGAGCCAGCTCTCCGAGTTGATGCTATTGATCGAAAACACCTTGACTTTGCCACTGTCGATGAAGGGCGCCAGCGTATCGATGAGCTTAAACCGCTCGTACTCCAGATAGTCGGCAGCGGCAGTTGGCAGCAACAGCAGGGCAAACCCGTAGTGCCCGTAGGTTACAATCTCCATGTGTTTATTCAGCCGCGGGCTGTACCAACCGTCGATATATTTATCCATAGCACTTATTTTGGGTGTCAATATAGTACGCTTTTGGCAATCGCAGAAATTATTTCTTCCATTATCAGTGCGGCTGAGGGGAATTATATTTATTATTGTAATGTCGCAGGGCATATCAATTAAGCCGCCAATAAAACACAGTATGAACAATAAGCAGGCAATTTATCGCAGCTTTCACGGATGGATCATCCCGCTGCTACTCATCAGCGTTTCCTGCCAACCGGCGGCTGACAAGCGCTCCGGCGTGCTTGCTGTTGAGCAGGCCAGCCTGGCTGCGCCGGCGGCAGCCACTTTTGGCAGCCAGCTGCAGCAGCTCGACCCTTACTGGCACCAGGGCAAGGCAGAGATCAGCCGCTACGCCTTGTCGCAGCACCGCTATCAGGACGTGCATCCCGGAGAGGCTATACTGGTGCAGGTAACGGAAGATTTTCTCACCGACCAGCAGGTCAAAAATGAGCGTTACCGCAACCCGCAGTCAACGCAAGTCCTCAAAACCAATTTCATCCGGCGGTTTACGACCGGCATTTACGATTACTCCATCATGGCCTCCGTATTTACGCCCGTCAAGACGAGCAGCTGGCCACACAGCCTGAAAGTAACTACCTCCGTACAGGACTGGTGCGGACAGGTATTCGGGCAGCTCAACTTTCGGGAAGGCAGTTATCAGTTGCAAAGCCTGTCATACTTTGAAGGAGAAGGCGACCAGCGTGAAACCCTGCCGGCGGCCCTGC
>JAUMBM010000276.1:0-15925 GCA_032115735.1 Saprospiraceae bacterium | reverse complement strand
GACGGGTTTAATAATGCAGGATTAAGCGCCGCTAAGGCAACGTCATCATCCGCAACCGCAATATGAGAAGCACCGAGTGCTGCGACCCGGGCAGATGGGCTCAGGTTGAGGAAGGCGTAAGTATAACCACCTCCTACCTGTGACCAAAGAAACTGACCGCACCCTAGTGACGTTAACCACAATACTGCCGTAAACTGTATTATCTGCTTCATGAGTTCGCTATTCTGGCGTCTTCACATCGCCTGTCAAAGACCAGCTGCTACGGCATCTGCCCTCTTCACATAGCATTGTACGAATATGTTGCCCCTGTTCGTCGTACAGTTTCAACTCCCCATGCTCATTATCCCCATTGAGATAACTTCCGGTAGCCTTAATATTACCATTGGGATAGTATTGTATAAAAGGCCCGTTTTCTTCATTCCCTTTAAAATTGACTACCTCGCTGATCTGTCCGCCAGGATAGTAGCTTGTCCACTCACCGTCCATCTCATTATTGAGATACGCTCCCTTCTGCATCAGCTTTCCATCCTCATAATACTCACGGAAAGGGCCTTCAAAAAGTCCGGAACGATAGGTCTCAACAATATGCGTATCGCCTGTTTCATAGTACAGAACCCGCAGGCCTTGCAGGCTATCCGACTCATAATAAGCTTCTTCTATGAGCTTACCCTCTGGGGACATGCGCGCATACAAGCCCTGACGCTGTTTGTTGTCTTTGCGTCGCTGTATCCGAACCGTATAGCCATACTCATCCACCGTATCAACCGTCTCCAGTAAAGTCTCCGGCGAGGGCGAGGAACAACCGATCAGCAACAATACGGCAAGAGTCAGCAGCAGAATGGCATGTGTACTTGTCCTCATAACAACATTTATTTTCGCAGGATTCGCAATAGTCCGGCAGCAGTCACAAGGGCCGGATCTTACACGGGCGCATCAGGTGATTACTCATCCCACCCACTACTTACGGTAAGACACACCTCCTCACAACAACGAGAGAGGCAGCAAACTTACTGGGTAATGGGCTTGGCGCAGCAATCTCGCCCGACAAACTTATCCGGCAAATATATGAAAATAAACGCTGCAGCGAGATCCCAATTGTTACTTAACAATGGTTAACCTGCCATAGGAGCACGACAGGCAGGCGTATTACCCATCTTCACAATTGTAAATAATCTATACATTCTCATTTCCACATATACCGACCCATACCTTTGAACTACCTAGCAAGGTATCGTCAGCGTGGCCGTATACGCGTCAGGGACGTACACGCGTCGTTGCTACATATAAGGTCAAATGCTGGTTTACAAAAACGAAGCGATCCTGTAGCCCATTCCATTCCATCACATCATCAACAGAACAGCGGAAGTACTGTGCGATGGATTCAATACGGTCACCCGCCCTCACCACGTAGCTGGTATTAGTCATGGATAAGGTGCGAATAGGATTCGTAAGATCCGTGGCTCGCTGGGACAAATAAGCAGAAAGAGAGCGGGATGGAATTACCAGGAAATGGCCTTGTGCATTGGCAGAAATACGGCCATTCAAATACCCCGGATTAAGGTAGCGGAGCATTTTGGCATCGGTCTGAATGCTGCTGGCCAGCTGATCGAGTTGCAGGCCGCTGTAGACTTTGAAAACCCGGGTATCCTGTACATCCATGGACGGATAGGCCGGATGGATATTGTGGTGTTCATGAAAATTATACAGATACGCAGCTGCCAAAAAAGCAGGAACATATTTGCGCGTCTCGTACGGAAGATACTTGCTCACCTCCTGATAATCGTTGCAGCCCGCCTGTATGATTGCCTGACGAACGCGCGCAGATCCTGCGTTGTAAGCAGCCAGCACCAGACCCCAGTCCCCAAATTGCTGAAAAAGATCCAACATCATTTTAGCAGCAGCCTCGGTAGACTTGTAGGTACTCAGCCTCTCATCAAGTTCGCCATTGACTGTAAGCCCGTACAGACGAGCGGTATTGGGGACAAACTGCCAAAGCCCGGCAGCTCCCGCCGAAGAAGTGACGCGAGATCTGAGCCCCGACTCTATCATAGGCATATATTTCAAAGCGTCGGGAAGATTGTATATCTTCAGGTAATGCTCAAAAACAGGAAAGTACTCAGTGGTACGGCCAAGCAGCGCTTCGGTCTCCCGGGTTCCTTCCAACACGTATTGTTGTATTAGTGAACGAACTTCTGGCGAATACCGATAACTAAAAGGAATGCTGAGGCTGTACAAGCGATCGGACAGTACTTCGTCGGACATACTCTCTAACGAGACCTCCCGACCGGATGGGGGGTTGCCATAAGACGTGTTGCTTACAGCTAATAGTGGTAGCGTCAGGAATGCGCATAACAGCATTCCAAGGAATGGAATAGATTTCATCAGTTTCTTTTTGTTCATGGGAGCAAATCTGTAACAGCCACAAGGTGCTGTTGCAAGTATCTGCCGAATCCGTTGAGCAAGGCTATGTGACCTTGATCAACTACACTAATTGAGTAAAAGGCTTTACAAAGATAGTGCCATTTTGCAAGATTGTCAAGCCTTTACATAATCTCGCCACTGAAAGACAGCAGAACCAGCCAGTTGACTAAAACGGCAATTATGTGCTGAAAAATCATATTGCCTATTTTTTTTTATGTCAATCAGATGTTAGTCCATCTTTAAAAAGCATATAACGCAATATTCCACATAATATTTTTTACCAATAGACTGATATTGAAAGACCAATTTTTTCCCATTCAGCTTCTTGTTAAGCCCGAAAATAATCTCCTTTTTGGCAGACTAAAAGGGCCAGCCTTCAACAGGCTGGCCCGACGTAATCCCATTCCACTGGTGAATACACCTGTATAAAATGGAGCACTATATATAACCCGAAATCACAACTTATTCAAGAATTACCATCTTTTTAGTGTCCGTATACTTACCAGTTGCCAGCTGATAGTACAGCATTCCTCTGGCTTTAACGTCAGCAGCATCTACCAATATCTGGTTGTAACCCGCCACGTAGTATCGGTCATACTGCATAACCACCTTGCCGTGGGTATCGTAGATGGTGAAGGTCACTTCGGAAGACTCCGGCAAAAAGAAACCGATGACTGTCTGGTCTCCGAATGGATTCGGTCTGTTTTGCTCAAGTACGAACGCATGCTGGTTCTCCTCTTCCGGAACAAAAGTCAATCCGAGGGATAAGGTCTTCAAGGTCTGATCATAAGCCTCTGCCTTCGTCACCCGGGAAGTAATACCCATCACCTCACTGAGCCTGCCCGCCTGTTTCGCGCGGAAAATCAGTGTAAGCCACGGTTTTTCGCCGGTGGATTGTGCCACCCCCTGACCAGCATTCCAACTAACTGTAAGGATTCCATCCTCAGCCTTGCTACTACTGAGATGTTCCTGCTGAATATTACCCCAGTTGATATCATTCATTGACAGTAGCGCAGGGTCAAACTGGAAGGTGAATTGAAGACCTTCGATCACGGTTGCTATTTCCGCCTGTGAAATGGTGACTTCTACCTTATCACCCACCTTAAAATACTGCTCATCTGTTTGCAAATAAAAAATATCCTCCGTTGTTCTTTCCTCTACACCCTCCTGTGCATTAGTAGTGGCGGAACCATTGACATCTCCTACCTTGATGGCAATGAAATGTCCATCTGTATAACTACCTGTAAAGGCGGGGATGTTGATGACTTCCGGTATCGTCTGCACAAAAGGATTGGCACTGTTCGGGAATACGTAGTCCTGATCTACAAACCGCCAGCTGGTATTATTGGGAAAAGTAGCAGCATCGCCCAAAATCACACGGCGCATATGTACAAGATCAAGCGTTGTCACTGACTGGCTGCGATTTACATCTGCTGCGATAATTCGGTATGGCGACGTCAGATACTGAATCCCCAGAATATGCTTGGCGGTCATAACGATATCCAAGGTAGACACACCATTGCTCCAGTCAAGATTGCAGCGAGGTGTAATCTGATAAGGCTGGCCCGAAGTGGCAGCCAATGTATACGAACCTGTGGCAGGTGTAACACTCATCTGTTGCGGAGACATAGCGGCGGTAGGATATACCTCAACACCTGCCAGCGGCAACCCTGCCGCTGTCGTTACCAAACCTGTAATCTGACCAATGACCGGGTTGTCGGGAGGTAAACCCAGACAAAGTCCACTCTGATCTGTGACCAATATAGTTGCATCACAATAACCATAGTTAGGTCCTCCGACACTACCATTGGGTTGTTCGGCATACGGATTGTTGGCTGTATCCCAGGTATAGATTCTAACCGGCAGCACCCCCAGATCTGCGCAAGTAACTACCAATGGCTGCTGTGAGGGTGTCGGAATCACCTCTCCCGACATGATGTCTGCTGTCCGGAAGACACTGTAGCGAAGCGCTCCACTGCAATCAAACGGATTGGTGTTGACATAGCTTCCAATCACAACTGAGGCCGCTGATAAGTCGAATATGCCATCGCCATCAGCGTCCGTTCCCGGAGGTAGTGTCTCTAAGTTGACGGATAGACCCGCAGCACAGAAAGTAGATGGCAACGTGCAATCGATTACTTCAAAATCAATAAGTGTCTGTGTTGTGTTGCCGCAGAAATCGCGAACTCTGACCCTGAACCTGTGATTACCAATAGGATAACTCCCCCTCAACTGGTAGTTGGGAAAAAAGCCCTGCAGCGCCTGATTTGTCACTACGCCATCGTATACACCGTTGGCATTCAGGTCTATTTCTACTGTCAGCACCGGAGGGTTGGCTGAACAATCGTCTATTACAATAAAGGGCAATGTAACCAATGCATTGCAGGACTGATTATCCTGCGTACAGAAAGGCAATGTCTCGTCAAGTAGGATTTGAGGCCCTACAAGATCCATTACCTTGATTACCTGCGTATACTTCCAGTATCCCCTGTTGGGCAGTGTTTGCCAGTATCCCATAGGATTGGTTGCACCACCACAGGAAATACCCCGACTTCCTGCAAAAGGCAAGTTATTGGCTTCATTGTTGTCCCTGTCCAGATACGTTATCTGATTGGGTCGCCGCAGTACCCACACATCAGTCTCTCCCGCATGTCCATTGCAATCGGGATCTCGGGACACAATGTACGGATCGGATATACCGTCATACTCACACCAATTGATTACGCTGTAGGTGCGGAAAATTTTAAAGCAAACACCCCCCGCTTCCGGAATATCATAGCGCTGATCTACATGGCTGATGGCCACCATATCACAACCATAGTTGCGCGTGATGAGGGTATCGGCAGCCACTGCTGCACAGTCCCCAACGACATCTCTGGGAAACTTAATTTCATAGTGTGTGTTGCCCGTAAAAGTGATAACCTGCTCACAGGGATCTGACTCATTACCAGCACCATCTTCTCCTTTAAAAGTACGCTTGATGGTACCTGTACCACATTCATCCCGATCAATGACGGGACTAAGTTCCAGAATAGTTGCACCCGAGCAATCGTCCAGCACTTCAGCCATACCAAACAAGGCCTGAAGCTGGGGCATGCTGTCAGCTACGAACAAGGTAGGCAGCGTATTACATGAAATGAATACAGGTGGTGGCGCCACACAGGTCGGCGCTACATAATCAAGTACAACTACCTGTGTAGCACACATATTGCGATTGCCGCCCGGATCACTGACGCGCAACTGCACCGGAATCGTCTGCCCTACTTCACAGCAGCTAAAGGTGACCGTACTTCCCCAATCGGTAAGTGCAGCCGGTACTTCCTGACAGGTAGCAGGATTGTAACCCACCATTCGCCTGACTTCCATCTGCAAGTTTCCACAATTGTCGGTACTGCCTTCATCGATATCTACGGCACGCAAAACGCCGATACCATTGCCTCCCAGAGACACCTGTACGAGGTCGTCACAGATAGCTGTAGGCGGGGCTGTGTCTGTAACCACAAACGGACAAGTCTGCGTAGCCACATTGCCGCAATGATCGGTAGCTCTATACCTGAACCAATGCCGCCCGGCAGGTATCCCTGACACAATGCGACTGCTTGCATTCGCGGGTATAGTTGCCAACACCTGAATAATTGTATCATGACCAATTGTAACCCCAAACGGATTCAGTATCGGCCTCAATACCTGAGTGATTACCTCTGTGACGACATTAAAGCCTGAGCAGTTGTCGGAAACCATCGCAGTAGGTACCGACAAGTTTGCTGCACACAGGCTGGCTGTAGTCGCATACCGCAAAGTATCGGGAAACCCATCCAGATTGGCATCAGGAGCGCTGCAATGAATAACTGGTGGCTGCAAATCTGCAATACGAATTATCTGGTCGTATGTAGTCACCACCCCTGTCTGGCAGTTGTCGTAGATTACCCAGCGCCGGATAAACTGATAGGAACCTTCGCAGGTATTCACTCTGGCCTGATCCGTATAACTCGCGAGCATGTTGCCATACACCCCGTTGATTTCGAACACACCAAACGCAGTTATTATCAATGGATAACCTGTAACCGACGGATGCGGATTACCGCCAGCCAACTGCTGATAACTACCGTTGCACGGAAGGATGAGCGTCTTGGGCGGCAAGGACACATTTTCAATTTTGATGGGCGGCAGCACGATTTCCTGGTTACACTGGGCCATATTGCCGGACTGATCCAATGCCGTGAAAGTACGTACGATACGTGCGGTACCACAAAGGCCGCCCTGCGTCACCTGATCCGTGAATGTTACCTGGGGATTGGGGAGACAGCCATCTGCTACCAGCGGCGCACCCGTCCAGGGCAAGCTTTGTACGTTATTGACAAAGAGAGCAGTGCTGTTACAGTACACAGGCAGTGCCAACTGCACCCATTGGGGTGTAATCCCGCTGAGCTGCCCATTGCCATTGCTATATACGGCGTATTGATACCCTCCTGTTCGATTAGCCTCGCGCGAAGTAGTCAGTATAGTATAAGACGAGCCTGCCAAAAGCAAGGTCGAAAACCGGACTACCGTCCCCGTAGCAGTGGAAAAATATCCTTCTCCGGCCGGTGCCGTTTGCGAACTCCCGACGATATTGTGGCAAGGACCCGCGAAAGGATTAAAAGTAGTCTGATACAATCCGAATGCCCCTCCGCCCGCATAAGATGCTGACAGCTCGAAGGTGTAGATATCTGTAGCAGTAACTGTAAACTGCTGTAAATTATAATAATGAATACCACTCAACTGCCCTACTGAATTGCTGTAGCAAGCAAAATTGGAAGGCAAAAACGTGGGCATGGCCGTGGTTAAATTGCCGCTCATCAGTTGTACCTGATTGCTGACGATGGCCATATTGGTGAGCTCTACACAATCGAGCTGAGGTGGGGTAGTATCAAAAATACGTATACTACCGGTACCTACCAATGAACCATTGACAGAGATGACCTGAAGATTTAGCGTCTGACCCACATAATATTCCGTGACCAGATTGCCAATAGGTTGTCCCTGGTTGTTGTATACTGTCACGATAAAATCTTCAAGACAGGGATAGTAACCCTCCATGACCATAGCGGGCGTAATCAGCGCCTCGCAGTCAGCGTCCAGTGTCACATTGATCTGGCTGTTGACTGCCGTACTTGGCTGGTGCGGTACCACCACGGCCTTACTTATTTGTACTAAGCAGGCAGGATCTGCCGCATTGTTGGGTGTGCCCGTACCCGCATTAAAGGAGTAAGCCACCATGTGCGTTCCAGGACCCAGCGCCAGCGGGTTGAAGATGGTTGCCGGGGCACCATTGACGGTAAAACTACCACTGCCCTGTGCCCCATTGGCACTGGCAGTAAGAATCACCGGTAAGCTGGAGATACATATTGTGTCGGGCAGGCCTACAAACTGTACATTGGGATAGTGACACGTATTGCCAATGGTAAGCGTAGTACTCCCGTTGCTGGCCGAAAGGCTAAACCCCTGGCCCGTGACGTGTCGGCCCGAAAGACGATAAATCCCCGGACTAATTTCCGAAAATACCGTTCCCGTTGCCACTGGCAAAGGTGCAGCCGGCGGTGCCGGGCTGCCGGATTGAAAAAACCCCGTGACGGCACTCACCGTCCACGTAGCCCCGGCAGAGCCGGTGATGGTAATTTGCTCGCTAAACTGTCCGTTGGCAAGCGTGGTGGCGTTGTTGAGGCAGTTACAGCTAGCAGGCTGTGAAGGCGTAGACCCCAGAAAAATGGTCTGCCCCAGCAGCGGTGGCCAGCTCATCACCAACAGCGACAATGCCAGTACATGTGCAATCATTAATTGCTTCCTCGGGCTTATCTTTTCCATACTACTAACGGTTTTTGTAAAGAATCTTCCTTGAGACTTTACCGGAATTGATTGACTTCGTTTGCTTTCTTTATGCTCCATTGCATATCAGCCAGTGTCGCAGGCAAACAACCGATGCTGTGCAGTCAATACACAGCCTCCCTGTTCAGACATCCGGACAGTCATAACCAGATGCTTGTAGCCACGGCCCACCTTCTGATACGGGTCTCATCTTCAGTATCCAAAGACCATGCCAAATTTATTTGCCCCCTAGTATTATCTCTCTTATCACTGTCTGCCAGCCTTTTTGCCTAAAAATATACCCCCTACCCCATTATGCAGCTGCAAAAAGACAAAATACTATCCGTATCGGTTAAACTAAAGGTAGCTTGAAATCGTTTACTTAGTGTATTTTTAACACCAACAAAGCCCCGATCAAATGACCGAATGAGATGCACAACTGGTGCACCTCCCCAAAATGAAATTTCGGATACTCAAAAAACCAAGTGTTATGAACTATGTACTGCAACTGCGCACGCGCGCAGTAATCTTGCTGTGGCTGCCCTTGCTGGCAATGGGTGCAGCCTTACCTGCTTATGCTTCACCCGTACTGACGGTAAGCGCCTTAAGTGGTACGCAAAAAATGGCGATTCGCCTGACGGGTCTCCATACAAATGGTCAGCTGCGGGTAGCAGATACGGAAGGTGGAATTCTTTACGAGGAAACGGTCGTGGAAGGCAGCAACTACCAAAAAGTACTGAATCTGCAGGGACTGGCACCCGGCTGGTATGTGCTGACGATCGATACTCAACTTGAGGAAATTGTGCAGCCATTCACCATCACCCGTGTCGGTCTATTGTGCGATCCGGCGGCCTGCAAGACTTACCAGGCCCCTGACACTAAGCTTCAGGGCCGTTTGCTGGAGCTAAGCTGGCTGCTCTCCAGCCGGGAGAAGGTACTTTTCCAATTGCAACTTACCACGGGAGAAGTCGTGTACGAAACCTATCTGGCGGCTGGTGATCAACGCCTTGAGCGTCGATTCAATCTCAGCTTTCTGCCCGCCGGAGATTACGTTCTCAGCCTGTCGCAGCAGGGTAAGTCCTGGACCAAGGCCATAAACTTACAATAATTCGGTGGTTACCCCAAAAGCCAACGTGCTTTCATTGAGCCCGCGCCCTTAGGGTGTGGGCTTTTTTTAGGGTAAAAAAACTAACGGCTGATGATAAATTTAGCCAGCACGCTATTTTTGCCGGAAGTCAGCCGCAGGAAATAGGCCCCCTGCGGCAGGCCGGAGACACTGAGCAGGTGCTTTTTTTCTGAAAAATAAGGCACACGCAGGGGCTCAGTGCGGAGCTGGCGGCCGTAGACATCCAATAAAGCAAGCTCCAGCGGTGCGTAGTCTTCTGTTTCATATGTGATGGTCAGAAGATCCGTTACAGGATTGGGAAACAAATTTAGCAGTGCAAAATTATCCGTATTGACCCCGCAGGCCTCCCGGGCCAACACCATGCTATTGAAGACGTTCAGTCGTCCGCCGCTAACTGTTTTATTCTGCAAAGCTGCAGCAGGATCTACCCCTTCGAGTACGAAGCGACGCATAAGCCTTGCAGTCTCTGCGGGCTGACTGCGCAGCCGGGCAGCCAGCTGCTCACAGGGCAGACTGTAAAGCAATGCGATGGCACCGCTGAGATGCGGGGCAGCGGCACTGTTACTGCCAAAAGTACCATAGCCCGCAGCACCTTTGGTCGTAAAACTGCCATCACCAGGCGTACCTAAATCTATAGAAACAGCCCCATAAGCCGATGATTGGCTTATCCCATCCGTCTCGGAAGTATTGAGGGTAACAATGATATACTCACTTTCGCAGGTTGAAGGCATATCGCCGAGCATATCCACATCGTAGCGGAAGTTATCTGTCGCTGCACCGGTAAGTATACCCTCCTCACCCAAAAGATCGTACATACCACCCCATACAGGTTGCTGGCTGCAAAAAATACGGCTTTGCCCAAAGGAAGCATTCGTCACCACGACCAGCGCGCCCTCCTGTCCCTGCGAAGCGTTGTATCTTCTGCGCTGCTCGATTACATAATCATAAGCTTCGATGATTTGGGGCACCTCCCGCACGTTGAGCAGCATAATTTTGACATGCCAGTTAATCCCCGCAACGCCCGTTTGGTTGTTGCCCCTTGCCCCCATGATACCGGCTACAGACTGGCCGTGGCTTGTGTAAATATTGTGTTCCGGGCCGTTGCCCACAAAGTTCCAGCCCTGATAGTCATCGATATAGCCATTGTTATCATTGTCGAGCCCGTCATTCGGCACCTCTCCTCTATTGCGCCAAATATTGGCCGCCAGGTCGGGGTGTGCGGGTTCAAAACCGTTATCAAGCAGCGCAATGACAATCGTATCGCCCAGCGCCGTCAGCCCCCCGGTCGTTTCTTCCCATACGGCTGGTATAGCGATTTTTTCTAGTGTCCACTGATTGATAAAATCCGGGTCATTGGGTGAGGAACGAAAGCCGAGCGGATAGTGAAGTTGGGCTGACTCGACCGTAGACTGGCTTAGCAGCCAGTCGAGTACCAGCTGTTCGTCGCCGGCCGTGGTGGTGAAAAGGTGAATATTGAAGCGGCGGCTCAGGCTGCGATGATGGCTAAGGTGCCAGGTATGGCTGCGCGCAGCCGGCAGCAGCGCTTCAGGCTGCTCCCCGGCCTTCAGCCGAACAATCAGCTCTCCGGCAACAGGGGCAGGAATTTGTTGCGCCCGCAGGGGCAACAGGCTAAAAGTCATAGCGATACCGATAATGAAAGTCTGTATTCTCATTATTGTGATGTTTTGTAGCGAGTAGCCGCGTGGTAGCATGTTTGCAGATAAGCAGCGGTAGACAAGAGCCGGCTGCCATACCAGGAAAACGCAGCTCCATCGACCAGCAGTACACGTGCTTGTCGGCAAATGGCCTGTAGCTCCGCCACGTGCTTACCTGAAAAAGGATAGGGCTCTGAAGACAACAGGACAACCTCAGGTGCAGCAGCAGCCAGTTCGGCAGCAGTCAATTCGGGATATCGCTGCCGATCACCAAAAACATTGGTGAAGCCGGCGCGCTGCAGCATATCATCGATGAATGTATTCGCGGCGGCAGCCATATAAGGCTCACGCCATATCAGGTACGCTGCGCTTACAGACATCGGCCGGGTAATCCCTTCAAATGCCCGGCTAATCTGTTCTGTCAGCAATACTGCTCTTTCGGATCGGTCGCATATTTCCCCCAGCCGAAGTATCATATCCAGTGCGCCGGAAAGTGTGTAGATATCACTCAACCATACAGGATAGCGGGCTGACAACCATTCTATCTGCTCCCGGTCATTTTCTTCCCGATTGCCTATGATCAGATCCGGTTGCAGATCCTCGATTGCCGAAAATCGAAGCTGTTTGGTCCCCCCTACTCGTTTTTTACTGCCAAACCATGCAGGGGGGTGTGTACAAAAGCGCGTAATCCCTACTACCTCCTCATCCAGCGCCAGTGAGGCGAGCAGCTCTGTTTGAGAGGGAACCAATGAGATGATGCGTCTGGGAGGGTACGAAAAGGAAACCGTCCGCCCCAGCTGGTCGATGACTGTTTTCATACAGCAAGGTTACGCAATTGCTCTTATTGAAACAATAGCGTCTTCGGAGCAAATGTTAGGAGCATCCGTCGACTATTTTTGCAGGGTATGCCATGCGCTAAAGATGCTACCTTGCCAAACAGCAGTCTCTTATTTATTTTTTAGCAGCCTTCGGGTCATACCCTATGTTGATATTTATCCAGATGGAGCGCGCCAGCCTAAAAATATATACAAATAAAACTGCTAACACAGTCAGCAATAAAGCGAAACTACCCACCAGACCGATGTCCAGTACCCAGTGAACAAAGAAGACGAAGCCCAGACAAAAAAAGCCTGTGAAAATATAAGAAATGAACATGGCTCCGTAGTAGTAGCCCGGCTCGGGCTCGAGATCCAGATCGCAGTGATCGCACCGCTTTTTCATGTCAAAAGGCTTGACAAAGGAGAAGCTACCGTGCTCAAACATATCGGCGCTGTGGCAGCGCGGACACTTAATGCCAAAAATACTATACAATTTGCTGCCTTTCCCAAAAACTGCCATACTCGTCGCTTGTTGTTTCCGGCAAAGTTACTGTCTTTTATGAAAAGGCATTCATATATACTTATGATTCGAACTGACAATTTTCAATACATTCAACTATGCGCAGAACCCCTCTTTCTTTAAGCGAATAATACATACTGCGCCCCTCGCGCTCTACCTGTAAAATCCCGTTGGTACGCATATTCTGCAGGTGATGCGACACCAGTGACTGTTCTGCATCGAGATAATCGCAGATTTCGCTCACCATCACACGTTCATTCTTATCCAGCAACTGGATAATAGCGAGGCGCAATGGATGTGCGATTACTTTGAGCACAGCAGCAATATGCTTTAGTTTTTCAGGCGAGTGAACCACACTTATTCTATCTGCCGTATCCAGCTGCATTTAAAAGTAGTTAAGTAGCTGTAAAATTTAATTACTCAGGCATAACAATTGCCTTCACTTTGGGTTCAACGTACAGGCCCAAGGCGCACAAAATAATACAAATTCAATAGGAAAATGTTCTTTGTCCGATGATTCCGATCCTGACGGTGGAGGAGCAAGACTGCTACTCGAGAAGCGAATCCATTTTATCGGAAAGCAGGGGCGTCAGACCGCAATTTTTAAAAAATAAAGCAGGAAGTGCCGCCAAATAGCCACTACTGGCATTGGTGAGCAAGCATATACCCAGCTGTTTTTCGGGACAGTAGGCAAGCTCCGTACGATAGCCGTTGACAAATCCGCCATGATAGGCGATGGTAATGGGTGGAATGTGCACAACCCGCATGCCAAGACCGTAGCCGGCAGCAGTATAGGGCTTCCAACGGCGGGCGCTCGATTCGCCGGGCAAAAAGGGCACCTGAATGCAAGTCATCTCTTCCAGTGTAGCCGGGGGGATAATATCCGGTCGAAAGCCCTGAAGGGCAGCCAGCCAAATACCCATATCTGTAATACTGGCATTTTGCCCGGCGGCAGCCGAGGCACTGTAATACTTGGCTGACAAAGGAATCCTGTAGCTGCCACCTGCCGCCAGATGATGCGGCCAGGCCAGATTCTCAGACGCTGTCAGCGATTTGAGTCCGGAGCTGGCATCTTTCATACCGAGAGGACCAAACAGGTTGCTCTGCAGCAGATCATCATATCGCCCCTTGCTCACTGCCTCTATCACCTCTGCCGCCAAACAGTACACAACATTCTGGTAATTGTAGTGCACCCCTGGCGGGTGTGATAATGTCACCTGCCCAAGGTCCTTTCGTATAGTTGTATAGTCCTCTCCCCGATTGAGTCGGTTGGAGAAAGTTTGGTAAGGAAAACCCGATGCTTGGCTAAGGATGTGCCTTATTTGCAGTTTGCCATAGACTTCAGCTGGATACAACGGCTGAAAATCCAGCACATACTGCCCGACCTCTGCTGACCAGGCAAGTTTATTGTCCCTTACCAATTGCCCCAACAGAACCGGTGTGAAATTCTTGGACAAACTGGCCAGGCGAAAGCGGGTATGTACATCAATGCTATCCTCAGGCAGATTCACATCCTTAAGCCCCCAGGTATCTATCCAGACTATCTGACCTGATATTACCACTACCGCGGCCAATCCCGGCAGCTGCTCTTTTTGAATGAGTTTATTGATGTCCCGTTCCAATGCCCGCAGGGCTGTTTGCAGAACGGTATCCGACAGGCTCTCATCAATGGCGGGCGCGGCCACTTCGGGTGGCTCGGGGGTATGCTCTGCAGAAGAACAGGCAGCCGCTGCTACAGCCAGTAACACTACCGTCCACAGCCAATGAGAATAAAACCAGTGAAGTACTTTCAAAAGAAGGAAACTTTGAACATGCCACTAAAATATAAAATGGGTATACAGCCTTTTCCGGAGGTAGCATACGGACGATGCAGCTGCGGTATCGGGATGATATCCATGAAATATCCCCTTGAAAAACCTCTATCCCCGGCAGCGATACGTAGCTACCACCCCAGAACAGTCATTAGTTTGGGCCCCATAATCAGCAGCCCGACCAAGACCGCAACAAAAGCACATACCAGTACAGCTCCGGCTGCTGCATCTTTAGCCTTACCCGCAAGCGGATGATAATCAGGCGAAATAAGATCTGTCAAATATTCCAGTGCAGAATTAAACAGCTCTGCTGAGAGGACCATACCCATACAGATCGCAAGCACGGCCCATTCTGTTGCGTGTAAGGGTAAAAAAAAGGCGACAAGTAATACCAGCATCATGATTACCACATGAATCTGCATGTTGGGCTGATGCCGTACCACCTCTGCAATCCCTTTGAAGGCGTAGGTAAAACTACGTAATCGATCTCTTAGCATGGCGAGCAATATGTATGACCTTGGCTGCCTAGATAGCGTCTCCCCTCAATTTGCGGAAGCGCTTCCGAGCCTCGACGGCGAAGGTACTGGAAGAATAGTCAACAAAAATTTTCTCGTATAATTCCATAGCCTTATCCTTATTCCCAAGCTGTTGTTCATAGAGTTCAGCCAAGTTAAACAAGGCATTATCAGCACGAATATCAGTAGGGAAACCATCGACTACCTGCTGAAACAGAGCGGCAGCGGTCTCATAGCGCCGCTGTTTCATCTCCAGGGTGGCTCGCAGATACAGGACATCATCCTGCAGGCTGTGTTCGGGGAAAGCGGAGAGCAAGCTGTCCATTTTGGCGGTTGCCTCTGAAAATCGATTTTGGAAAGCCAGCCATTCTGCTTCGGCATACATACCGAGTGCCACATCGCTGGTATCAAGCCCCATATTGTCCATAATAAAAATCGAGAGATCCAGCGCGTCATTGGCTATCAGCTTGGAGGTTGAAGCTTTTAACACATCAAACTGTGCCTGTGCCCACTGAAAATCTCTGGTAAAATAGGATAGCCGGGCGTTGCGGAAACGCGCCTCATGCCCCAGCGCGTCCTCTTTGAAAGATTTATCAACCTGAGAGTACAATAAAGTTGCCTCCCAAATTTCTCCCCCCATGAGATAATAATCCCCGAGGTTGAGTTTGGCCTGTGCTTTGAGGTTTGGATCGACACCTGGCAGGTTGATAAGTGAGTCCAGCAAAGCAATCGCCCTGTTGCCATTGAACAGGTACATAGCTTCCAGCTCGGCCAATTCGAATATAATACCCGCAGTCGTACGGTTTTTACCAAATTCTGTGAGAAAAAAATCATATTGCCCTTCCAGCAACAGCAGCTCCTCTCTGGTAAAGCTATATCCCTCGGTGAGTTTGAGTCTGCGATTGCGGAGTCCCTCTCTTTTGGCATCCAGGTAGAGCGTAGAACCTGTACCTTTTACTTCTACGATATAATCAAAAGCCGCAATGGCTGCATCATACTCCTTATCCGTGCTTGCCATAAGCCCGAGCTGATACACGCGGTTACCGTTTTCATTGAGTCGTGCATCTAAGGCGCGCTGCTGTCGCAGCGCATTGCGATAGTCTTTTCTTTGGATAAAAATCCATGCCAGCAGTTCCGGATAGAGGATATTGTTGTCATCGGCATTGATACGCAGGTAGAGCTGCCGCTGAAGTTCCTCATAATCCTCAACGCTGA
>JAUMBM010000275.1:0-12598 GCA_032115735.1 Saprospiraceae bacterium | reverse complement strand
CCCTGTCAGTCTATTCTGTTTGATTTTCAGGACGCAGACTGCGCACAGTTCGGCCTGCCTGCCACATTTCGCTGTTTCTCAGCGCTGCGAGCTCTTCTTCCAGTTTTTTCCGATAATCGTGCTGACTATTGGAATCTATGGAACGCTGTGCTTCGGCGCCGCTAGCCACGCTGTCATACAGCTCTTCAAATACAGGTGCAACCGCATCGCGGAATTTTTTCCACCAATCTAAGGCTCCTCTTTGGGCAGTTGTAGAACAATTGGCGTACATCCAGTCCATACCATTTTCTGCCACCAGCGGCATTAAGCTTTGGGTGAGTTCCTCTACGGTCTCATTAAATGCCTCTGAAGGGCTGTGGCCTCGTTGACGCAGGCAGTCATACTGAGCCGCAAAAATACCCTGAATAGCGCCCATGAGGGTTCCCCGTTCGCCTGTAAGGTCGCTGAATACTTCATTTTGGAAGCTCGTTTCGAACAAATATCCGGCACCGACACCGATGCCGAGTGCGATGGCTCTTTCGCGAGCTTTACCGGTTGCATCCTGGAAAACAGCAAAGCTGGCATTCAGTCCTCTCCCTTCCACAAAGAGCCGTCGCAGGCTGGTACCAGATCCTTTGGGCGCAACCAGTATGACATCGACTTCCGGAGGCGGGATGATACCTGTACGCTCTTTATAAGTGATGCCAAATCCGTGGGAAAAATACAAAGCTTTGCCGGGAGCCAAGTGAGCCTGAATGGTAGGCCATAGGGCAATCTGTGCAGCATCTGACAGCAGATACTGAATGATAGTAGCCCGTGCGGCGGCCTCTTCAATATCAAAGAGATTGACACCAGGTACCCAACCGTCGGCCACAGCTTTGTCCCAGGAACTACTGGGCTGCCTCTGCCCTACAATTACATTGAAACCATTATCCCGCAGGTTGAGACCTTGGCCGGGTCCCTGTACGCCATAGCCGATAACGGCAATGGTTTCATTTTTCAATAACTCGCGGGCGCCGGAGAGAGGAAACTCTTCACGTGTGACTACTTGCTCTTCATAGCCACCAAAGGATAATTTTGCCATGTTGCAGTTGGTTTAAACTGAAAGAGTGAGCACATTTTCGGGCGTTTTTCAGCTATCTGAAACTTTATAGTCACTTAGCGCTGGCTAAGATCCTTCAAGGAGAGATGCGCGAAAGAACGTCTGGTTATTGCCTCTGGCAAAAAAACCTAATATGCTTGTGCTCTTTCATTAAGTACAATGGCAAAAGTGTATCAATTTTAACCAATGGCCAAGCTTTGGCACAGACAGAAATAAGGTGAAATACGATACGTTTATAGTCGAAAAATTAATTAAAATATTGATAACCAAATAAATAATACAAAGCTAATTCCACCTGTTTCACGATTTAAACACATGAAACACTTTGGAGGCACGACGAGGGGAAAGCGATGCCAGGTGCTGGTTTTCAGCAACGATGTAATACTGCAACTGCGGTGAGAGTGGGATTTCTGTTCCGAAGATGCCATCACCGGTCATTTGGTCAAAATGACCACCATCATCATACATTTCGACCCGTTGCCAGGGTTTGCCGCCACTCTGCCGATAATACAGGCTGGTACGCAGACAGCCACTAACACTGACCTGAACACCCAGGGACGCTCCGAGTTTGGTGACGGTTGGTTGCTGAATGACAGGAGCCTCCTTCAGTAACAAAGGATGTTGCAGCAGGTAGGCCGTACGCTTGCTCATCAGTTCTTCGATACCAATGATGGGTTCGTTTCCGACGACCACGGTTTCGGTCATGTTTTTTTGGAAAGCATCAAGCGAGTAGAGGCGGTTGCTGTCGGCTTTTACTTCCGGCGCAATCAGTGTTTGTATAGCTTTGGCTCTCTGAAGGTAAAGACCGTTCGCCAAGAATTCATCCAGAATCGTACGCAGGTGAGAGAGGTAAATTCTTCGGTAGTGTTCGTTGTCAAGCAGCACAGTCACGAGAGGCCTGTTTTCATTACGAGGTCTAACGTAGTGCAGGAAGGGGCTGAGTTCCTGCATTTGTTGATTGGACAAGGGGGGCTCATTGCCTGTACGACGAAAACCACCAAATGCAAGATTCATATCCCACACGACCGGATGCCAGATGCCATAAGTATCCTGATAAAGATAGTAATTGTGGCACAGCTGACCGGAATAACTATCCAGATTGACAATAGCATTATTGAAAGCCAACATCCACAGCACTTCATCAACCTGCAGGACGCGATCGATGCTGGCGGGCTCCTCTTTGAGTATTCTGGTGAGTTCAATAAAAGCAGCCCAGTCACCACTGCGCTTGGGCTCATACAAGCCCTGATAGCAGAGAGAGTCCTGACCCAGGTACTGAAGACTGGCCTTATCAGATTTGGGGCAGTTGTCTGGCACGGGCAGATTCCAGTTGGGATCGCACTTGAAAAGCGCTCCGAGATCATTGCTAAAAAGCTTGGTAATCAGGTCATCATCAACCGATTCGCTCAAGTTATAGAAGCCCAGCAACTGGCCATTGGCAAACACCTTGGCAAAGTTGGCTCTTGGGGAGGGCATGTACTGGCTTGCTATTTCATAGGCAAGCACTTCCCGCACGAAGCTGGGATCGCGAAACACATTGGAGAGCTTGAGCGTGGTATAGCCACCTGGCAGCCTGAGATTTCTATCTGTATGATTGATCTTGATATTTAGCGGCAGCTTGGAGTAGCCATTGTCGCGGACATTAAAATACGAGCTGTTGCCCTTGTAGCGCAGTCCGGCTCCTGTATAGAGCTTTCCGTTGACGCGTACATCAGCTAGCAGGCGATTTTCATCGCCACCGTCTTTGAGTGAATCCAGCAAATCGTGCCAGTCAGCCTGTTTGAAATCAATCTCAATCTTCACTACGCGTTCAATAGCGTACAGATCTTCTACCTGCTTGGCAGGGGTGTTTTGTGCCGACGACAGTGTGCTTACCACCATAGCAAGCACCCACAAAAAGATTTTATTCATTGATGGCCTGAATATTGGTTTGCACCCACTCGTAATTATAGCGAGCAGGATAGAACGATACTGCGGCAGCGTTTTCAGCTTCTATGAAATACTGGATGCCGGACTGATCGACGGCAGGCTTGACGACAGTACCATAAGTCCCATCGCCTGCTGCATCGTCAAAGTGTTTACCATCGTCGAACATGGGGGTTGCCATGAAGGCTCCTTGTCCGTCGAAGCGATAGTAGAGCGTCACTTTGCGTGCGTAACCACCTGCGTGCGCATGGATTCTGAACTCCTCCATTCGCTGGCTGGACAGCTTTTGTCTGTGCATCTCGCCAACGTTGCTTATTTCAGGAGGCAGAATGGTGTACACCGACTGATTTTTAAGCCAGGCAGTACGTGCCTCCATGAATGAAACGAGACCGGGGATTCTGCTGCGTGTACCAATAACGGTATTGAGAGACTTCGTAAATTCTTCGGGAGCGTAGTGATGATTTCTATCTTCGACGACGTATGGCTTGATGAAGTTGTGCAACTCATTGGCACGCTGTACAAACTTACCACTGGTAAACCAGTCGGTGAGCAGGAGGCGATAGTGAGAAAGGTAGCGCTTTCGCCAATATTCATTAGACAAGAGCATTCGGATGAGTGGTCGCTGGCTATTGTCTGCATGCAGGAGCGGATTCAGTTGTGCGAGGTCTTCGATGGTTAAATCTGACTGGAACTGGCCTGTATTTTTGTAGCTGCCAAAGGCCAGATTCAGATCACCCTGCACCATGGACAACTGCTGTTGCTGGTCGACCAGGAGAAAATAGGGATTGGCAAAAGCGCCGAGGTAACTATTGAGGTTAACCGTTAGATTATTGATTGCCAGATACCAAAGTGCCTGATCAACCGCCAGTATTTGTTCGATTTCTTTTCCATCTCCTGCCAGACTGCCGGTGAGCCTGGTGAGCAGATCCCAGGGAGTTTCCTGCAAACGCAGGAAATTATGGCTAAGGCATACGTCTTTGGTTTCGTGTACCAAAGAACCATAGACTCTGGATCCGCAGCCTGGCGGCGCTGAATCTGCGGCCTGGTTTTGTGCGAAGAAACCGGCCGTTGCACCTCCGCCGTAGTGTTTGTTGAAAAATGCGTCATCGATGACTTCGAAGTTTACGTAAAAACCATAGGCTTCGTCGTTGATGCTGACCTTGGCATAATTGGCCCTTGGGCAAGGGATGTATTGTCCTGTAATTTCGCTGGCGAGGACCTCCCGGATCATCGATGGATCGCGTAAAGAGGCAGACAACTGCAAGGCAGATTTGCCCTGCCAACGATAGGTAGAATCCGTAAAATTCAGGCTTATGTACAAGCTGTTACGTTTGCCGGCAGGGGTAAAGGATCGTCCATCCCGATAGCGCAAGCCTGCGACGACCGGCAGTTTTTCCCCGTTGATTAGCACGCTGCAGGGCAGCATCTCGTCACCATTGAACCGGAGAGAGTCCAGCAGATAGCGCCAGTTGTTTTCCCTGAAAAGAATCCGGATATCCTGAACTTGATCAAGGGCAAAAAATTTGTCCTGAGCAATGAGGCTGGTGTAAGGGGCTAGTGTCAAAAGAATGAGGTAAACAATACTTTTCATAAAGGCGATCGTAATGGTGAAACAAGTGGTGCAAGTATACGGATTTTTTCAATTCTTGTCCGAACAGCCCAAGAATTTTACGTCTTTGCGCTTGCGGGATATTAAAAAAGATTCGTACACACATTTGCTGTTTTTGCTTATTAGTAGTAAGTTTGTGATTAGCCGATGAGATCATCTGCAAACAGCGTGTCGGGGATTTGCTGCCACAGGGTGAATATAAGCTTTTTAAGCTTCCAGGCCTGATGGCACAATATTGCGGACACACACAAGCTATTTTTTCGCATCAGAGAGAGCGCGTTTTGTGAAGGAGCCCTGCATGTTTTTTTAACAGGGCTCACTTTTTGTACTTTATCGCCGCCCGCACTTGCTTGCGGATATTCTTTTACGGATTTCTTTCCATTGATTTTCAAAACAACCCATGCAGCCTCTTGCAGAAAGAATGCGCCCCAGGACACTGGACGAGTACGTCGGTCAGGCGCATTTAGTAGGTGAGGAAGGGCTTCTCCGCAGGGCTATGCAGCATGGTCGTCTTCCTTCTTTCATCCTATGGGGGCCTCCGGGCGTTGGTAAAACAACCCTGGCCCGTATTTTGGCCAGTGCGCAACAGGTGCCTTTTTTTACCCTTAGCGCCATACATGCCGGTGTCAAAGATGTGCGCGATGCTATTGACCAGGCCAAGCGCTCCCGCTTTTTTGACGGGCCCAACCCCTTGTTGTTTATTGATGAGATTCATCGTTTCAGCAAGTCGCAGCAGGATTCGCTGTTGGGTGCTGTGGAAGCAGGGATTGTCACACTTATCGGTGCTACGACCGAAAATCCTTCTTTTGAGGTGATCCCTGCCCTGCTCTCCCGCTGTCAGGTGTATGTACTCAATCCGCTCGACGAAGCTGCGCTTACGGCTATGGTTGACAGAGCGTTAAAGGAGGATGTCATTTTGCAAAAGCGGACCATACGGATTGCTTCTTACAAGGCACTTTTCTACCTCAGCGGCGGCGACGGCCGCCGGCTCTACAACTTGCTGGAGTTGCTTGCTGACAGGGCCATGGAAGGAGAGCCACTGGTCATTGACGATGCCTTAGTGGAGGCCTGTGTAATGGAAAATATTCACCGCTATGACAAAGGCGGAGAGCAGCATTATGACATTGCCAGTGCTTTTATCAAAAGTATCCGCGGCAGCGACCCAAATGCAGCTGTCTATTGGCTGGCGCGAATGATTGAGGGGGGCGAAGATGTAAAATTCATAGCCCGTCGCATGATTATTGCAGCGAGTGAGGATATAGGGCTGGCTAATCCCAACGCACTGCTGATGGCTACCACTGCTTTTCAGGCGGTGCAGGTAGTAGGCTGGCCTGAATCCCGAATCATTTTGTCGCAGGCTGCCATCTATCTCGCTACTTCGCCTAAGAGCAACAGTGCTTATCTGGCCATTGATGCGGCTCTGGCAAAGATAAAAAACCAGGAGAGCGTGCCGGTGCCGCTGCACCTGCGTAATGCGCCCACACAACTGATGAAGAACCTGGCCTACGGCCAGGGATACCAGTACGCCCATGATTTTCCCGGCCACTTCATCGACCAGCAGTTTTTGCCCGACAGTCTGGATGGCCACATTTTTTACGACCCTTCTGCACAGGGCGCTGAGGCCGCCCTGCGGGCACGGCTGGCAGCCTGGTGGCCGGCACGGTATAAGTACGGGAAGCAGGAAGAATAACTCAGCTGAACAACAGGCTGCCTATGCGCACCATGGTGCTGCCTGCCTGCAATGCCAGCGGGTAGTCGCCTGACATGCCCATGGAAAGCTCGCTGAAAGCGGGATCGGTGGCGTAGTACTTGTCTTTCAGGTACACAAAATGAGCCTGCAGCTGCGCAAACTCCCTGCTAACCTGCTGCGGATCATCGGTCAGCGTAGCCATACCCATGAGGCCGATAATCTGCAGGTGGTCGGGCTCAGGGCAGGCAGCAATGAGCGCTTCGGCTTCCGGGAGGCTGAGGCCGTACTTGCTCTCTTCGCGGGCAATTTTGAGTTGCAGCAGGCCATAAATTGAGCGGTTGCAGCGTGCTGCCTGCCGGTCAATCTCTTGCAGCAGCTTTAGGCTGTCAACGGAGTGTATGCAGTGTACGAAAGGCGCTATGTGTTTGACTTTATTGGTCTGCAGGTGACCGATGAGATGCCAGCGGATATCTTTGGGTAGTTGTTCGTAGCGCTCGACCAGTGCCTGAACCCTGTTTTCGGCGAAATCGCGCTGACCTTGTTCATACAAAGATAAAATTGCAGACAGCGGTTGCGTCTTGGAGACAGCAATGAGGCGTGCTCCAAAGGGAGACAGCTCGTCGAGAAGAGTTTGTAATTTCATCGTCTGTGCAGATGCGGTTAAAGAGCAGGGAGCATTTCCTGCCTTGGTTTCTTTTGAACGAAAGACGGCCTGTTTTGGTTGTATATCGGGCTTAGATAAATGTGCGTTGGTACAGATATCGTGTCCTTTCAATTGACTAACTTTGTGTGTTACTTGGTATGGAAGTGGTACAGCGCATAGCTGGATTTTTATGCCTCCGGCAAAATTTTCAACCATGCCCAACGCTTCCGCGGCCAAAATAAATGAGAGCATGGAGATCAATACAAGCCCCGGAATACAGCACAGGCCGGGTATACAGGTCAAAAATTTTCTTTCGCTAATCAAGTTTAGCCATACGGTGTTCGCGTTACCGTTTGCTTTGATTGGTTTTAGCCTGGCCACGCTGGGTAGTTCGGAAGGTTTATCCTGGCGGCTGCTGCTGCTGGTGCTGCTGTGTATGGTTTTTGCCAGAAGTGCTGCTATGGCGTTCAACCGCTGGCTTGACCGGGACATTGACGGCCGCAATCCGCGTACGGCCATCCGCGAAATTCCGGCAGGCATATTATCACCGGGGGCTGTGCTGGCATTTGTGATCATCAATTCGCTGCTGTTTGTTGCAGCAACCTGGTTTATCAATCCTCTCTGTTTTTATCTGTCTCCGGTAGCGCTGTTGGTCATTCTTGGGTACAGTTATACCAAGCGTTTCACCTGGCTTTGCCATTTCGTGCTGGGACTGGGTTTGTCACTAGCGCCTGTGGGAGCCTATCTGAGTGTTGCGGGTCAGTTTGACTGGCTACCTGTACAATATGGTCTTATCGTATTGCTGTGGGTATCCGGCTTTGACATCATCTATGCGCTGCAGGATGCAGCTTTTGACAAGCGCGAATCACTTCAGTCGGTGCCTTCAAGGCTGGGGGTACATCGGGCGCTGCGCCTTTCTGAGATACTGCACGCTATAGCAGCTATCTTGCTGGTTTTTACAATAATGCAACAGCAGCAGGCATATCCTGCTTTTGGCTGGCTTAGTTATGCAGCTGCGCTGGTTTTCGTCAGTTTGCTGGTCTATCAGCATAGTCTGGTAAAGGCCAATGATTTGAGCAGGATAAATTTGGCGTTTTTTACCACCAATGGCATAGCAAGTGTTATATTTGGGTCTCTTTTGATAGTTGATGCATTTGCTGTTTGATGGCTCGTTTGGGTTCGCCACAACAAATCGTTTGCGGATCAATCGAGCTGACAGGTAGGCTTCCCCCCCCTTGTGTACAATCCAGGATCATCTGCGAGTACGGCTTCCTTAAGGGCTGTGCCTGCTAAATCTTTCGCCAATGAGAATGAGCATAAGAGGACTGTTGCTATGGGGTTTTTTGACAACCGTAAGCGGAGCGCTATATGGTCAGCAGACAGTATTGTTGCATGCTGAGCAACTCATGGAAGCCCTTCGTTATGAGCAGGCTATAGAAGTGTATATGCTGGCTGCAAGAAAATCGTCAGATAGGGCAGCGGCAGTAGCCGGTATTGCGGAGGCTCACCGGAGGCTCGGCAATTATGAGGAAGCAAAACGTTGGTATGAGGAAGCTCTGGCGCTGCCTTCACCGCCGGCACAGCTGTATTATTTCCATGGGCTCATGTGCCTGCAGCTGGATTCCTGTGACCTAGCCACAGTCTCTTTTGACCGGTTTATGGCAGCAGAGCCGGGCTATGCGGGGCGGGCTGCGCTCAGGGATGTGTGTGCGTATCGACAGTCACTGAAAGAGCAGCCTTCACTGCGGGCCAATCTCCGTTCGATTGCTGTAAACAGCCCGGCCAGCGATCTGGGTATTGCTTATTACGAAAACGGCATTGTTTTTAGTTCCGACAGGACAACTGCGCCGGAGGCAGAAGGATTCGATCTGTATTTCACCCGCCCGGCCGCATCGCCGGCCAGTACGCCTGGTTTGTTGCGTTATGAGCAAATAGTTCCGTTTGCTCCTGCCCTGCGTGCAGAGGGAAGCCTGGCAGTTCCCAGTTTCAATGCTCTGGGGACGGAGTTATTCTTCACCCGCAACCAGTCAACGAATAGCAAGCACAGCCCTTTTTCCCGGCTGGAGATACACATGAGCCGGCAAGTATATGGTGCATTGTGGGGAAAATCCTTCCCGCTGCCTTTCAACCAGGCGGCACATTCATTTGCGCATCCGGCGCTCAGTCCGGACGGTAAACGGCTGTTTTTTTCATCGGATCGCCCCGGGAGCTTGGGCGGCAAGGATTTGTATGTGGTTTATCGCCAGGGAGATGCCTGGAGTGAGCCGGAAAATCTGGGTCCGACTATCAATACAGCGGGTGACGAACTTTATCCGTTTATGGATTCCGAAGGATGGTTGTATTTTGCTACCGACAGTCGCCCCGGCTTGGGCAAGCAGGATATTTTCAGGTCGCGGGAGCTGGCTGGTGGCAGGTGGAGTCCTGTTGAAAATCCGGGTAGCCCCATCAATTCAGCCTACGATGATTTTGGACTGATTATGGACAATAAAGCCGGCAGTGGCTATCTCGTATCCAATCGTCCGGGAGGGGTGGGTAAGGATGATATTTATTACTTTAGTCTTCAAACGGTTACTATTGAGTTACTCCTGCGGCTTGCTGAAGGGGGTTCGCCCCGCGACCCGCTGCCGGCCAAACTGGTTGCAGGAGACCGGATGACGCCTGTTTTATTGAATTCACCACTTTGGGAACAGTCCTTCACCCACAACGGCTGTTTTGCGCTGATCAATATGGACAGCCGTTATATGCCGGATACGCTACGTTTTTGCACTGACCAGGCGGACACTAACAATCGGCTTCGGATGGTGTGGCAACTTAAACCGCTTACAACGAATGCCGTGGCCTCGCCACCGCCCTCAACCTCCTCTGTGACTGCGCCCGCAACCCCAGCGGTTGCGCCCGCTGCTCGTACGGGCTTAGCGGGTGCAGATCAGCTATTTGAGAGAATAGCTTCATCCACCGGCAGTGCCACAACTACGCTGCCTGTTTATCGACTCGATGTATACTATCCCACGGCAAGTGCGAACATTGATCCTTCGAGTATGGCAGAACTCAGAAAGCTGCTGGGACTTTTACAGCAAAACCCGACAGTGAAAGTTGAAATCAGCTCTCATACGGACAGCAGGGGCGGAAATGCAGAGAACCTGTTGCTGTCGCAGCGCAGAGCAGAGACGATTGTGGCCTGGCTGGTTGAGCAGGGCATCCGCAAAGATCAGTTGCTGCCGAGGGGCTATGGAGAGAGTCAGCTGGTCAACGATTGCCGGGACGGTATACGTTGCACGGAGAGCCAGCATCAACAGAACAGACGCACGGAGATCAGGATTATCCATTGATGTGCAGCCGGCGCTTTTAATTCTGTATACAGGCAGGCGACCATCGGTCGCCTGCCTGTGTTATTACTGTATGCTCAGCAACTCGACCTCAAAAATGAGCGCAGAGAAGGGCTGAATTTTTGCGCCCGCGGCGCGCTCACCGTAAGCCAGTTGGTAGGGGATAAAAAGTTTCCACTTAGAACCCTGCGGCATGAGTTGCAGGCCTTCTACCCACCCCTGAATGACCTGGGTGACGCCGAAGGTGGCAGGTTGGCCGCGATCTACAGAGCTGTCAAAAACAGTACCATCGATCAGTGTACCATGGTAGTGCACCGTTACGCGGTTGCTTGCAGCTGGCTTGGGGCCGCTGCCTGCTTTCATGACTTCATACTGAAGCCCGCTGGGCAAAACGGTTACGCCCGGCCGCTTGGCATTTTCTGCCAGGAAAGCCTCGCCGGCGGTTTTATTAGATCCGTGTTGTTTCATTTGTTGAGCTGAAAGGTAATCGTTGACAATATTATTGGCCTGATTCGGGTCGATTTTGAGCGGGTTACCGCTGATGACGTCGTTGATGCCGGCTGCCATAGAAGCTACATCGATCTTTTCGAAACCTTGCCGCTGCAAATTCTGAGCCATCAGGATACCCAGGCTGTAACTTACTGAATCCATGGATTGATTTTGTGCATAAATAAATGAGAAAGCTAATACACAAAGGCTTAGCGTACTGATACTTTTTCGCATTGTTGAAATGGTTACGGTTAATAATGGATTGCCGGGAGAGGCAACACAAGGAAACGGTAAAAAAACGCGCAATTATACAGATTATTTTAGACTTATACCAACAAATATTGCTAATGAGCTTTGCTTCCCGGCAGGAATGCGGGTGCTGGCTTTGGGGGCTTTTAGCCTCCGGCGAAAGCTGCCCGAGCGGCTGCGCTTGCTTTTTGGCCGCGCAGCAGGCCTATCCCCTACAAGGATTGAATACCTCTACCCGCCGCTCCAGCGATACGTCTGCTGTTCGAAGCCAGCCAAGTCCAGCACCCTGTCGACAACAGTAGCAGCCGCTGCCTCAAGAGTCTCAGGACGGCTGTAGAAGGAAGGAATGGCCGGGCAGATGATGGCACCCGCTTCCGTCAGCTGGGTCATATTGCGAAGGTGAATCAGGCTGAAGGGGGTCTCTCTGGGAACAAGAATGAGTTTTCTCCGCTCCTTGAGAGCCACATCGGCGGCACGCGTAATGAGGTCTGCGCCTGTACCGTGCGCAATGCGTCCCAGCAGGCCCATAGAACAGGGGCATACAATCATCGTATCGTAGCGAGCTGAACCCGAGGCGAAAGGTGCCAGAAAATCTTTGTTATCGTAATACTTGAACGGATACTGATCATAGTGGTTGTTGCCTAGCTCCCAGGTCCAGTTGTAGCGTGCGTTATCCGTCATTACTACGCCTACCTGCTCCCACTGGTCGGCCATGGCAGCCAGTCGCTCAAACAACAACCAGGCATACAAAGAGCCACTGGAGCCACCTACTGCGAGTACAATTTTACGCCTCATAATTTGTTTGCATCATTACAGAAAAAAACATAACTAATTTTATCGGTCAGATTGTATCTTGTGGCATGTATGTGAGCTGGTCGCGGCTACCCCGGGGAAAGTCCGCATGGCTGTAGTCAATACACCTAAAGATTAAGTCTCACCGGATCACATGAAGCAAACAGTTGATACAGCAGCTTGTTGCTCTTTCAGAAAATAATATCGAAAAAACAAATAATCGAGATGAAGCGATTTGTTCAATTTAGCTTGTTGTTGGCAGTTGGCATTGTCGGCCTTGCTTTTAGCCGAAAAGCTGAGCCGGTGCATACCGTTGTTGAGCAGCCACCGCCTGCACAGATACGCTGGTACAGCTGGGAGGAAGCAGTGGCTGCCTGCGAGCGTAGTCCGCGCAAAATATTTGTAGATGTATACACAGACTGGTGTGGATATTGCAAGCGTATGGATGCCTCTACTTTTACGGATTCATTGGTTGCTGACTACATTAACAAGCATTTTTATGCGGTGAAATTCAATGCCGAGCAGCAAGCAGCCATAAGCTATAAGGGGCACACTTTTGCCTTTCAGCGCAACGGGACGCGTGGCTATCACGAGCTGGCGGCAGCATTGCTCGACAACAAACTTCAGTATCCTTCCTTTGTATATTTGGATGAGCAGCACAACCGTATAACGATTTCTCCGGGCTACAAAGCACCGGACGGCCTCATGCGCGAACTCCGCTACGTTGTCGGCGAGCACTACAAGACGATTCGATTTGAGCAATATAATGGTCAGTAGCGCTGGCCCTGCAGCC
>JAUMBM010000274.1:0-2903 GCA_032115735.1 Saprospiraceae bacterium | reverse complement strand
GTGGCTGGCGCTGCTTTCCGTGCTGCTGCTTGGCAGCTGCGGCGGAGAGCAGGCTTCGCAGGAGCAGGCTGCGGTGATTACCATCGAGGGTAAAACCATGGGTACTTACTACCGCGTCGTTTACATCGATTCGCTGCAGCGGGCGCTGCAGCCTGCCATGGATTCGGCTCTGCTGGCACTCAATGCGGAGGTAAACACCTACGATTCCACCGCACTCATCAGTCGTTTTAACCGCTCCGCCGCAGGGATGCCGCTGCTGGATGCAGCGGGCAATAAAGCGCTGCATTTTCTGGCCAATCTGGCGGTAGCCAGACGCGTGTATACTCTCAGCGAGGGGTACTATGATTGCAGCGTCATGCCCCTCGTCAACTACTGGGGCTTTGGGTACACAGAGAAAAAACCGGTCAGCCGGGTTGACAGCCTGCGCGTAGATTCACTGCGGCAGCTGGTAGGTATGCCCATGATTGTGCTGGAGGAAGAAGGGGATGCTCCTTTTTTGCGCAAGCAAAAGCCGGGCAACCAGCTTGATTTTTCTTCCTGTGCCAAAGGCTACGGCACAGACCTGCTGGCCTTGCTGCTGGAGGAGCGCGGTGTCACCAACTACCTCGTAGACATTGGCGGCGAGCTCCGCGCCCGCGGGCACAATGCCGAAGGAAATGACTGGCAGATTGGTGTCAGTAAACCCTTAGAAGGGGCTGCCATGAACGAGATTGAGCAGATTATCAGGCTGCGCAACCAAAGTATGGCGACTTCGGGCAACTACCGCAATTATTTTGAGGTCAACGGACAGAAATATGCGCATACCATCAACCCGATCTCGGGCTTTCCTGAGCGGTCCAGGCTGCTGAGCGCCACCATTGTTGCTGCGGACTGTATGACAGCAGATGCTTTCGCCACAGCTTCCATGTCCATGGGGCTTGAGCGCGCTATGGAAGTCGTTGGCAAGGAGCCTGACGTTGAAGGCTTTTTTATCTATGCAGAAGGCGATCAGCTGAAGACTACCTACACAGAAGGTATGAAGTCTCTACTTGTCAATGCTGCTAATCAATAACCGTACAATATGTTACCACTCTCGCTCGACAGGGATCTTTGCTTTTTGGACATAGAGGCGACCGGACTCAATGTGCTGCGTGACAGGATTATCCAGATAGGCATCGTCAAGTATCCCAAAGATGGCGGTGAGTCGAAAGAATTGTCGCTGCTGATCAATCCGGGCATTCCTATCTCTCCGGAGGCCATGCAGGTGCATGGTATTCAGCCCAAAGATGTCGCTAAAAAGCCTACGTTTGCTCAGGTGGCCGATAAAATCCTTGATTTTATCGGCAATGCGGACCTGGCGGGCTACAATTCCAACCGCTTTGATATTCCCATGCTGATGGAGGAGTTTGACCGGGTGGGCATACAGTTTGACATCCACAAGCGCCGCCTGCTCGACATGCAGCGCATTTTCTACAAGATGGAGCCGCGCACGCTGAAGGCGGCCTACAAGTTCTATTGTGACAAGGATCTCGAGGGGGCTCATGATGCCTTGACCGATGTGCGGGCTACCGCTGCCGTATTTCTGGGGCAGCTGGAGCGCTATCAGGGGGCTGATTACCTTGACGAGGACGGCAATGTAGTGCCGGCCCCTGTACGTCCGGATGTCAAAGTGCTGCACGAATTTTGCAATGACCAGCGTTTTGTTGATGCGACGCAGAAGTTCCGCTACGATCACAACGGGGATATTGTCTTCAATTTCGGCAAATACGCCAACCAACCGGCAGCACCCTTGCTAAGTAAGGATAAGCAGTACTACAACTGGATGCTGAACAAAGAATTTTCGGCACAGGTTAAGCAGATTGTGCGGCAGTTGGTACGGGATTACGAGTCATCTAAGGACAACTCATAAGTCATGCGAGTAATCGGCAGCCTTTTTTACTACCGACCGGGTGTCCCCCGCTGGCTGCACAAAGCCTTGCAGGCGCTTGTGCTGGCCTGCCTGCTGCCGGCTTGCTACGAAGAAAAAGAAGGCTGTCTCGACCGGCAGGCGGTCAATTTTAACCTCGACGCTGATTTTGGTTGCGGCAACTGCTGCGAGTATCCTTTGCTCAGGGTGGCCTTTGCGCATCGGTGGGAAGGTGAAGCCTTTGCGCTTGCGCCCAAAGTGTACACGGACGGAGCCGGCAATCTTTTTAGAATCAAAAGAATACGCTACTACTGGAGTGCGCTGGAGCTGCTGGAAACCGGCGGGCAGGCCCGTCGGGTGACTGACAGCATTGACATGCGCATCGTCACCCCGGGTGGCGACACGCTTTGGCAGACACTGCCCGACAACTATCTGCTCGGCGACCCTTCCAATTCGCAGAGCAGGATTCTGGGAACCTTTCCCTTTGCCGGCAGCTATCAGCGGCTGCAGGCTGTTTTTGGGGTAGATGAGCCTGCCAACCGGGCAGTACCTATTTCGCTGCCACAGCGGCATCCGTTGGCACCACAGGTAGACGGGCAACACATCAGTGCTGACCAGGGGTATATGTTTGCGCGCATTGACTATTTTCCTGATACCCTTGCGACCACAGCGGCGGTGACCGTTGTGGTCAGTGGTAATGCCCGTCGGCAGCCCCTTGCACTGGATTTTCCTGCCACCTTCTCTCTGCCCAATGGCTACAACGCTTTGCTGCAAATCGAGGCTGACTATGCCCGTTGGTTTGAACACATTGATGTGCGCGCTGATACGGCTGCCGTCCGGCAGCAACTGGAGACGCACTTTAGCAGTGCCTTCAGAGTAGTCAACTTTGGCAGAGAGTAAGCCGACAGGCAATATAAAATGCACTACTGCCCACTTGCTGACAAAAATCATGGCGGTCTCCGTCAGCAAATCCAGCCTTTTATTTGTTGTAAAAGAAGTACATTCGCGATGCCCGGGT
>JAUMBM010000273.1:0-2421 GCA_032115735.1 Saprospiraceae bacterium | reverse complement strand
CCCACGGCATATTCCAGCACATTGTCGGAAATAGGAATCTTGCGTACCAGCTGCTGAAAAAACAGAATATCCGCACTGCTGAGCACATGCTTCAGCACTTGCTTTTCATTGGAAGTTGTGCTTTTCACCACCCGGATTTCCTCCTCATAAGACGGATAATCGAGCGGGATATTGAACATGAAGCGGTCAAGTTGCGCCTCGGGCAGCGGGTAGGTCCCTTCCTGCTCTATGGGGTTTTGTGTCGCGAGGACAAAAAAGGGCGCGGGCAGGCTGTGGCGTTCGCCCGAGACCGTTACGCAGCGCTCCTGCATAGCCTCCAGCAAGGCCGCCTGCGTCTTAGGAGGCGTACGGTTAATCTCATCCGCCAGCACGATATTGGCAAACAAAGGCCCCCGGTTGAAGCGGAATTGCCTGTTTTCATCCAGGATCTCGGAGCCTATAATATCGGAAGGCATAAGGTCGGGTGTAAACTGTATGCGCTTGAAGTCGAGATCAAGCACCTCAGCGATGGTACTCACCAGCAGCGTTTTTGCGAGGCCGGGCACGCCCACCAGCAAACTGTGGCCATTGCTGAACAGCGAGATAATCACCGTTTTGACAACCTCATCCTGGCCAACGATGATTTTGCCGATTTCTTTAGTAAGGTCGCGGTATGATTGGGCGAGCGCATCAACAGCTGCTACGTCAGAGGTATATTCGTGTTTTGCCATCAGAATTGTTAATTTTTCACGTTGATTGTTCACTTGGTAACCAATGCGGCTGCAATTTCTGAAAAAAATCAGAAACCAGCCCGATAAGTTTACCTTCGCTAACAGCTGCGACACAAAACAGCCATACGGCTACAGCCGGCTGAGCCGGGCTGCAGCCGTATGGCTATTTTTTTCTCGTAAAAACTTGCGGGCAGCTGGCCGGCTTAGAAATTAGAGCGGCCGGGATTAGCTGCATTGAAGCGCTTGGTCACCTCCTGCCAGTTGACAATGTTGAAGAAAGCCTCCACATAGTCATTGCGGCGATTCTGGTAGTTGAGATAGTAAGCGTGCTCCCACACATCGAGGCCCAGGATAGGCGTACCCTGCTTCTCGGCAACGTCCATCAGCGGATTGTCCTGGTTGGCCGTGGAAGTGATAAACAGGTGGTCATTGTCATCGACACAAAGCCAGGCCCAGCCGGAACCGAAGCGCGTCATAGCTGCCTGGGTAAACAGCTTGCGGAACTCGTCGTAAGAGCCAAAGTCGCGCTCGATAGCTTTGTCGATGTTCATGCGGGCGCTGGGCTCTCCGCCACCCACAGGCGACATGATTTCCCAGAAAAGATTGTGGTTGTAGAAACCGCCTCCATTGTTGCGAACAGCGGGAGAATATTGAGAGATGTTGGCCAGAATCTCCTCGATGCGCATTCCCTCCAGTGCTGTACCGGTGATCGCTGCATTGAGGTTATTGGTATACGCTGCGTGGTGCTTGGTATGGTGAATTTCCATCGTGCGCGCATCCACAAAAGGCTCCAGCGCATCGTAGCCGTATGGAAGTTCCGGAAGTTGAAAAGCCATAATATTTGGTTTATATAATTGATAATCAAAATATATTTCAAGCGCTGACGGTCCGGTCAGCTGAGTTGCTGCAAGCACCCGCGTGAATTTACACGATATACTTTTTAACAGCAACCGCGATAATTTGTTTAGCTGTGGCAAAATCCTACATTTGTAAAAAATGTAATCTCGGCCTTGAAGATACTGTACCAATTATTAAAAATCATCATGCGGCTAAGCCTCCGGCTTTTTTACCCGCACATCCGTATACACGGGGCAGACAGGCTCTCCCTGCACGGGCCCACCCTCCTGGTGAGTAATCACCCCAACACGCTCATGGACGCGCTCATCATAGCTTCGTTGGTGAACCGGCAGGTATTTTTCCTCGCCAACGCAGGTATGTTCCGCTATCGGTTTACCCGCTGGTTTTTCTCCAAAACCTGGAGTATCCCCATCAAGCGCAGCACCGATGATACAGGCAAGCAGGTCATCAACAACGAAGACAGTTTTGCGATGTGCTACCAGCATCTGGCCGGGGGCGGCAACCTGTTTATTGCGGTTGAAGGCCGCAGTATGCAGCTGCGCCGGCTGCACCCGCTGCGCACGGGCGCAGCGCGCATAGCGCTGGAAACGGAAAAGCAGCACGATTATCGCCTGGGCATCCATATTTTGCCGATAGGCCTCAACTACCAGCGGCCGCGGCGCAGCGGCGCGGGCCTGGTCGTGGAGGCGGGGCAGCCCCTGCGGGTCAGCGACTGGCGCCATTGGCATGAAAAAGACCCGCGGGACGCTGTGCGCTCCCTCACGGGCGTGCTGGAGGCGCAGCTCGAACAGCTCGTCTACCTGCATGCTGAGGATGACGAGCAGGACGTCATGCTTTACCGGCTCGAGAATAT
>JAUMBM010000272.1:0-2083 GCA_032115735.1 Saprospiraceae bacterium | reverse complement strand
GCGACAACCCGCTCGCACAGCCCGAAATCCACGAAATCGAAGCTTTCGGTCCGGTCAGTACCCTCATGCCTTACCGCGATCTTTCGGAGGCGGCCGCGCTGGCCCGCATGGGCAAAGGGTCGCTGGTAAGTACCATCTGTACGGCCGATGCGATGGCGGCACAGGATTACATCCTCGAGGCCGGGGCCTATCACGGCCGCATCCTGATTCTCAACCGCGACAGTGCGCCCGAAAGCACAGGGCATGGTTCGCCTATGCCTATGCTGGTGCACGGGGGGCCCGGCCGTGCCGGCGGCGGGCAGGAGATGGGCGGCCTGCGCGGCCTGCATCACTACCTGCAGGCCTGCGCCGTGCAGGGGCATCCGAGCATGATCGGGCAGGTAAGCCAGCAGTACCAGCCGGGCGGGGAGCGGCCCGAAAGTGAGCGCCATCCTTTTAGTTGCTATTTTGAGGAGCTGTCGGTGGGGCAGACACTCACAACAGCCCGGCACACAGTTACAGAAACGGATATCGTCAATTTTGCCAACCTTACCGGGGATCGCTTTTACGCACATGTCGACGCTACCTCGCTGGAAGGTACGCCTTTTACCCAGCGCGTTGCGCATGGCTACTGGGTACTCTCCAAAGCCGCCGGCTTGTTTGTCGAGGCCAAAAAGGGGCCTGTACTGCTGAATTACGGACTCGACAGTTGCCGGTTTACCAAGCCGGTATACCCGGGTATGACCATAGGCGTAAAACTGACCGTCCGCGAGAAAATCGAGCAGGAGCAGCGCGAGGGGGAGGACTATCGCAAGGGGATCGTCAAGTGGCAGGTCGAAGTAGATGACGAAACGGGGGAGACGGTAGCCATCGCCACCATCCTGACGATGGTAAAAATGAAAACAGCCGCGGAAAATTAGTATTTTGAGGCTGATTGCGGGCCCGGGCCCGCAATCAGCCTTTTCTGCAATATTTTATTTAAAAAAAAGCGCTTGCCGGCCAGCGAATTCCACCTAATCGAGTCAGGCCTGGTCTTTGCGGAGGTGATCCTGCCGCTGGCCATAGGCCGCCCCTATACCTATGCCGTGCCCGAAGCGCTGGTGCCGCAGCTACAGGTGGGCATGCGCGCAGAGGTACAGTTTGGGCGGCAAAAGGTGTACACCGGCTTGGTCGTATCGCTCCATCGCCAGCCGCCCGAGCACCAGCGCTACAAGTGGATTCTCTCAGTCATTGACGAGCAGCCTATTGTGCTGCCAACACAGTTTACTTTCTGGCGCTGGCTGGCCGACTACTACCTGTCGACCCTGGGCGAGGTGATGCACGCTGCGCTGCCGGCCAATTTCAAGCTGGGGAGTGAGACGCAGGTGACGCTGGGGCCTCTTTTTCACGATGATGCCAGCCTGCTGGGCGATAAAGAGTATCTCATCGCGGAGGCGCTCAGCATTCAGCAGGTGCTGTCGATCGAGGATATTCAGGGCATCCTCGGGCAAAAGACGGTCTACCCCATCATCAAACGACTGCTGGAAAAAAAGATCATCTACCTGCAGGAGGAGCTGGAAGAAAAATACCACCCCAAAAAGGTCGGCTGCGTGCGGCTGGCTGCTCCTTTCGCCGAGGGGGAGGGGCTGGCGGCGGCTTTTTCCCTCACCGAAAAGGCGGCCCGGCAGACGGAAGTGCTGCTGGCCTATTTCCAGCTCTCGAAAAAGCAGGACTATGTGCGCCGGCAGGAGTTGCTGCAACTGGCGGGAGCCGACAACGGGGTGCTGCTGGCGCTGGCCAAAAAGGGGATTCTGGAGCTCTATGAGCGGGAGGTGAGCCGTCTGGCGGGCTATGAAGAGGAGACTGTGTCGGCAGGCCCGCTCTCGGCAGCGCAGGAAACGGCACTGGTGGCTGTTCAACAAGGGCTTACCGAAAAAGGGGTGGTGCTGCTGCACGGGGTTACCGGCAGCGGGAAAACCCGTATTTACCTGGAGCTCATCCGCGAGCATATTGAACGAGGGGAGCAGGTGCTCTACCTGCTGCCGGAAATTGCACTGACGGCCCAGCTGATCGACCGCCTGCAGCGCGTCTTCGGCAACGATATTGCCGTCTATCACTCCCGCCT
>JAUMBM010000271.1:0-8876 GCA_032115735.1 Saprospiraceae bacterium | reverse complement strand
CAATCTTGTCATTGTTGCAGCTGATGATTACATCCACGAGGGCAGCGCCTTCCGTCATATCCTGCAAGGCCAGACTATTAATATTAATGTTGGTGCCAATACCATCGGCCGGGAAAATCCGGTCGCAGCGGATGCGCTTGGAGAACATGATGGAAATTTCATCCCCTGGATTGAGTACGCCGTCGCCCGGCTGCGGGGTACCGAACAGCTGCGGCGGGCGCGTTTCTTTACGACCTTTGATGACCGTAGAGATCCCAGGATTGAGGGACACATCAAAACATTGTGTCACCGCACGTATCTCATAGGCCCCATCTGACAGTTCTGACATATCCCACTGCACGATCTTAAAGACCGGTGAATTGGCAAACTCCGAAGCCGGCAGCTCCGCGATGTTGATCCAGGAGCCGTCACCGCCCGTGCGACGGTATTGTACCCGTACCAGTTCCAGATCAGGGTCATCGTAGATATACTCATTCAGGGTGATAAACAAAATATTACCATCATCCGGCGTCACCACCCAGTCCTGCTGCGGAAAGCCGATATCAATCGGGCTGCAGGGCTCGATATACTCAATATCTATGTCGAACTGCTTGTAAAATTTATTCAGATCAGAGGTCTGGTACTGTCCTTGCGTTGGGCTTGGGTTGTCAGCATAATTTTCCGCGAGATTGTACCCCAGACCGCGTGCATGCTCCCACTGGCAGGCAGAAGCCATAAAGAGCCCGATATTTTCATAGCTGTACGCTTCGACACCTTTGGCTACCGCGACCTGAAGATTAATTGTTTGGTTGGGCAGTATCTGGAACTCCAGAGGTGAGCTGGTAATATCCCCACCACCGCTCAAGGCCAGTACAGCACCATCCGGATTAGAATTTGGAACCATTCCTATCAGGTATACCAGCGGATCATTGCCCGTCTGTCCAAGGTTACTCATGCCCACATTAAATACGGCTGCATCATTCTCGGGTACATTGATAGCACGCAGGCGGTCGATAGAAAAACCTACCTCCTCCCGGTTGAGCGTACCGGGTTCCCAGGGACACATAGATTCTCCGCTCTTCAACTTGAAGACAGGCGTACCAAAGACAGGATCATCCAGCACATCCACTGTGAAGTTGTCGTTGGGGTCGTCATCAGCCAGGGTAAAGCTTACCGAGCGAGAAGTTTCGTTGGTAAAATTGTCCGTGTGCTGGAAGCCACCACCGATTTCAAAACTCAGCGAAAGGGTAGTTCCAATATCAAAGACTTCAAAACCTATGGTGCTGGCCAGGCCTGCTGTGAACGAAATCTCCGTGGAGAACTCCTCCGATACTGATTCGCTTGTCGACTGTGTCTGGGTGTAAGTCGTCAAGGCATCGAAAGTGATATTCTCTTTGAAGATTGCCCGCTCCTTGAGCCGCTTGTTGTAATCGATGATGCGACGCCAGCTATTAGCAGATGAAGTATCGCCGATTAGCGCTAGAGAGGGGATAACATCAGTTTCAATCTGCCACTCGCTGTACACGTACTTTGTACCAAAACCTTCCGGCCATACGCGTATACTTTTGCCCAGCGTAAACTCGCAAAGGTCAAAGTCATAACCCAGCACATCGGTAGCACTAAACTCAAAATTGATGGCTGCGCCCACATAGACATCCGCGTCACCAAAAACTACGGCATCTCCATCCGACGTACTGTATTCAATGTCATTGGTGATGCATACCTCCGCGGAGCTGGTAAACCCAAACCCGGTGGATACAGAACCTGTGATATCCAGATTATTGACTGCCTCTGTCTCGGTGATTACACCCCCAAAAGGTGAACCCGCGTAGGTTACTACCTTTGCGCCCAGGTCAACATTCACCCCGACACCCGTAGTTGTGCTCGTAAGGGCTGCATTAGACCAGGCATGACAATAGGTAGATCCGTCTGCCAAAGTAGCAGAGGATGCATCGCCCGGTGGGTCGCGCAGGATGATCAGTGGCATAGCCGGAGAAGCTGTTGTAAAGGTCGACTCGCGCGAGCGCTCGCCTAAGACCACGACCCGCTCGACTTCCGTGGCAGTGGCACCATTCACCTCTGCCGTCACCTGCAAAAATTTCTCATAGTTGCCGCCAATATTCGGGGCGCCCGCCCAATACTCAATCGTATAGGTAGATGTATCCGAGTCAATCGTATACTCAGGTATCTCCGCGATCTGGTTGTTGACGATCAGCCGGAAGCTATCGAGATAGCAGTCCCCACCATCATAACTCTCGTACACACGCACCTTCGTCTTGTATTTGCGATTGCCATTGGCAGGGATAGACTGCTCGATCATTTTCAGACCACTGCCCGCACAACCACTTTCTTCAAACGGCTCGATGTACACATTGGGTGGTGCAGTGTAGATGAAGTCAATTGTATCTTTCAGCCGTCGCCGCAGATCCGTCTCCTGACCTCCCTGCAGCTGAAAATAGTTGTAGATAATATTATTAGAATGCTGCGTCACACTAATAGCCATCGGTATGGGCGGAAGCCCTGTAAAACGGAACCTCCCATCGGGATTATCCAGCGTCAGCTCCTGATAGTAACAGTCATTGAGCGCCTGCGCTTTCACCTTCACGATAGCGCCATCGGGGATGACCGACAGCCGGCAATGGCCTCCGGCCATTTGACCGACTACCTCGCGCTTCGTCTGATTTTGAAAAAGTACCCCGGCCACCGGCCGGTTGAGCCGCCGCACCTGAAAAAACCCAGGACTGAAGACATGATCGCTGTAGCGGGGCGTCAGCGTCACTGTCACCCCGGGTTCAAAATCCGCCACAAAACGTCCGTTGGCATCTGTGAATACCTGCGGGAAGTACGACTGCCCGTTGACCAATATTTCCACTTCCCCCTGATAACAGAAGGTATTTTCAAAGCGTACAACACCCGAGATGGTCACCGTAGACTGGTTGACAAAGTCAATGCCTGAGGCTGCGGTAGCACTCTCATTGATGTTGACCACCCGTTGGCTCGGCTGAAACAGATTGGGTATAGCCTCCTGCCGGTAGGTGATGATGGAAAAAGGTGCGTTGTAAACTGTACCGATACCACTCATGGCAGAACCATAATCAACCAATTCGGTACCATCGCCTTCGTCCAGTGAAAAGTAGCTAATCAGGTATGGATTAGCCACGTCCGTACCTCCGCTGCCAAAAGGTGAAGCGTTGAGTTGTATGTTGGCTACCGTCAGTACGCTGTGGTAAAAAGCTACCTCATCCAGCAGGCCTGTATAAAAATCTGTCCCGGGGCTGCCTGTGGCCCCCAGTTGCCACACATCACCCGTCCACTCACCGCTCAGATCGCTATAAGTGAGGGTATTCTGCAGGTCGCCATTTTTATAATACGCTACCTGGCCTGTGTATGCGTCCAGCGTAAACGACAGATGCTGATAAGCTGTTGTTGCTGGTCCTACCACCTGGGTCTCGCCGTTGATGGTCAGAAAAAAGTTGTTATTCTCGATGCCAAATACAAAGTCATTATCCCCCTTGGCCAGCACCACCTGCCTCGATTGCAGATCGAAAGGATGCAGGTTGATCTCCACCGTGGCTGTATCCGGCAGGTCAAAGTCTGTCAGGGTCGCATAGGACGAGTAAGCTGCATTAAACTCCAGCGCGTAGCGGGAGTAGAAGTTCTTAACCGGCGTAGCCGTAAACGTCTGCGCCTGGCTGTAGTTGACCCCCTCAACCGTATAAAAACCTGCCGAATCTGTGAAGCCGGCATTGTTGACCGGTGCAGCGTCGGCACTGAAGGTAGCTCCGTTGATAAAAGCGTGCATATCGTTGTCGGAAAGGTCAAAAACCTTTACCCCAAGGCCTTCATCAAATTTCCAGTAAGCTACCAGGTTCGCTGTGGACTTGGAGACCGTCAGGTCGCGCGTCAGGAAAATCTGGGTGCTCGTCAGGGGGGCGTTGTACAGGCGCACATCATCGATGCGGCCGTGGAAAAAACCCGTCTGGTCACGGCGGCTGCCGATGGTCAACAGCGCGTCTTCATTGGCAATGTTTGCCTTGACGGAAGATACGTAGCGACCGTCAACATACAGTAGCAGCGAAATACCATTGTATACCGCCGTCACCTGATGCCAGCCGTCGGGGTTTTCGCTGAAGACGTGTGTCAGGCTGTTGGCACTGTTCCCATTGCCCACACCCGCCACCACCCCCTTACCGCTGCCGGCAGGTGTGGTATGCAGCCAGAAATTTTTATTCAGGTCGCTACCCAAATCGATGATACCGTCGCTGTCGTAGCCGTTATCGATCTTTACCCAGGCAGAGACGGTCCACATATTGGTTGGCACCACCGGCAAGTGAGTCACACATATATAGTCATTGACACCATCAAAGCGCAGCGAGCGCCCAATGGTAGGCGTCAGCTTTACATGGGCACCAACCACCGGATTACCACTGAAAGTCTCCAGCTTGCCTGTCACAATACCATTGGGATTGACAAAGCCAACCGCCTTGCCGTGGCTGCCGTCGCCAAACTGGTTACGGCCATAAACAGTATATTCATAAAACTCTCCCGCCTGTACATTGAAGTCTATAAACTGGCTGATCCCTGGCTCTATCTGTGCTAAAAAGGCACCATCCCGAAGGACGATGAAGCCTGTGTTCGCTTCTGAACTCAGTGGGTCCATCTGCCAGCGAATCAAAATCCGGTCGGGAAAATCCCCCTGACTCACATCCATGAGCGGCGCCTGAGGGGCTATCAAAAACCGGGACCAGAAGCCCGCCGCCAGCGTAAAATCCTGACCTACATTTTCACCCACCACGTGCTGGGCAACGGTATAGCTGGAGCGGTTTCTGGCAGAAAATGCGTTGGTGGCACTCCCGTAGTTGTACAACACATCACCCTTGGTGATGGGCAGGTTGGCTGTGGGATCGCAGTCAGTTTCCACCTGCGCACTGAGCGGCACTTGCACAACTACCCACAGCAGTATTGCCAGGTAGTAATATATTGATTTAGTCATAATATTCTTTCAATTGATTTACTAAATTGAATTATTCATAGGCCGCATCAATTGATTCGAATGTATACCCAGAGGTTGATATTCTTTGGGCGGGTCTCAGTGCCGCCGGTGGGGTTGATGGTGTGGGTGTGAACACCCGGGTCATTAAGAGGAGTGGTGCCATAGTTTACGCCCTGAGCTTGATATCCTAGCATTAGTCCGGGATACCGCACTGGATCACCTAGAAATCCTTCCCAAACAAATCTGTGCGCATGATTATGATTTCCTCCCTCGTCCATAGTATGGTCATGTGACTTGAGCTCATCTATCTGTACAGTAGCAATTGCAGAATTCACATCTCTTGCCGGATCATTATCACTATTCCCGAAATCCTGAGCTCTCACAAAAAGTCCTCCTGCATTGGGCAGGCTGGATAAACCCGCCAGCTGGCTCAGCGCATCTGTTGATGCCAGCGGACGACCATCCATGGGCACCCAACAATCTCCGTTTACTTGCGCAAACTTCACAGGATCCAAAATCGAGTATTTTACATCCCCCACAGCACCGGAGCAAACCACCTTCTGGGCCACATTTGCCCCAAATGTGTAGGGCGCGTACGTGAGTTCTGTCCGCGGCTGCAGCTCGAAGTTGCCAATGCGAACTCCCAAGTAGAGCGTACTGCCAAAATCAGATCCATCCAGCTGCACAACGCTGCCCAAATAGTGGCTGTAAATTCCTCCGATGACCTCCACGGTCGCATCTTCTTGCCACAAGGCAGTACCGCCTGTGGGTACATCATACAGCAAAAATCTCACCGTATAGCTGCCATCGGCTACCGAAGCACCATTGGAACTCTTCAGTGTCCCCTGAATACTAATCCGGGAGACCGTCTGCTGTGCCGCCAACTGCGTTGTCAGTAGTACAGCGAAAATCAATACCAGCTGTGCAATTTTTTTCATGACCAGAAATATTGTTTGTTATGTAATCATTTGATAATTAACGGTCTGTTGATCCCCGAGCCCGTTTCCGAACACATTCGATCTACGAATCTTTCACCCGGTTGTCATAGGCTTGATTCACTTCCAGACACCGCCCGCAAATCTCTACCCGGAGCAGGTACATTATTCTGCAAATGATGTGACGCTACCTGCAAAATGGTACAGCAGGTGCTTTTTTGGCAGGAAAGACTAAAAATGGAAGCGGGGAGACTGGCTCTTTGCCAGTCCCCCCGCTCAATGCAGCAAAAGCTGCCCAAAGATATTTTGCTGCCTGCAGCAGCGAAAAAAAGCTACATGTACCGACTTTACCGGCTGTGGCCGGCAGAGTCGGTTATTTGATAACCAGCTTAGTGCGCAAGCAACAGCCGTCGGCAGGCCACTTCCTCGCCCTGCTGCGTCACCCGCAGCCAGTATACGCCCCGTGGCATAGCCGATACGTCCAGCAGGCTCTGCCCGCTGCGCAGCAGGTCGCGCCGCACGACTTGCCCCAGCAGGTTGTACCAGCTCACCTCCAGTCCTTCGCCACCGCTGATGTATACCGCTTCCTGTGCCGGATTGGGGTAGACCGAGATCAATGGTAACTGATCTTCTGCTCCCTGCCAGTCAAGACTTTCATCGTACGCGGGTCTGAGGACAGACAGCTGTGATGCCTCCTGTGCTGTTGTTTGCAGCCCCACAGGCCTGTCTTCTGCAGGCTTGCTGCCTGTGCCTTCCGTCTGCAGGTAGGCAGGATTGTCATCATTGCCTTCCGACAAGCCAATCACCTGCACATCCGTGAAGCGCACCACCGCCTGCTCACTGCCTGTACTCTCCGCAAACAGCCCCAGCTCGATACACTGCCCCATCGGTATGGCAAAGAAGAAGATCGACTGCCAGCTCTGGCCGTCGGCCGAGCTGTAGCCTATAAAGTCGTTGCCGCTGCGCACCAGCCGCAGCCAGCTTTGGTTGGGTAAAAAAAGCTGCTGTGACTGCAGCTGCCCGCCCGTCTGGCTTCTCACCTCGCGCCGGATGAAGGGCAGCATGTTGTTCTTCAGCAGCACCTTTTTCGACAGCACCGCATTGGTCTCCCGCAGCTGTATGCCGCCCCAGCCGCTGCCGCTCAGCCCTACGATCCGCGCCCGCAGCTCGCCGTCGCCGCACAGCTGCCGCTGCACGCCGTAATAGGCGTCGTTGCCGCCGCCCAGCGTGCCCGCTGCACTGATCACCAGCTCATCGCTGCAGGCTCCCCAGTCCACACTGCCCGTCGTACCGCCCACGGATACTGCCTGCCAGCCGGCCGGCAGACCCGTGCCCGCGCCTACCGTGATCACCGCCGTGCAGCTGCTGCTGTTGCCCGCAGCATCCGTCAGCCGCAGCGTACGCACCACCTCTTCTCCGGCCTGTGCACAGCTCAGCAGGCTGCCGCCTTCCACCACCCGGCTGCTGATGCCGCAGTTGTCGGTAGAACCGCCGTCCAGCAGAGCTGCCGTTACTATGAATGTTCCGTCTGTCCCCAGGGCTACCGTCGTGTCGCGGCATACTGCCACCGGGGCTGTGTTGTCCGTAATATCGAATGTGTAGCTAATAACCGTTTCATTGCCGTCGGTGTCCGTGCCGGTCAGCTCCAGCCGATGGCTGCCCACCGGCAGGCGCATCGACAGGCTGTAGCGCTGGTTTGCATCGGGGCCTGTCACGCTCAGCGCCGGAGCCGGGGATGTACCCACCGCCGTCAGCACCGCTGCCAGCGTCGGCCGGTAGCCCGGCAGACTGCAGTTGTCCTGCACCTCTACCGTCCAGCTGCGGTTGGCTGCGCAGTCGTCGGCATCGGCGCTGTAGGCCTGCTGCAGTTGTTGCTGCAATTGCTGGCTGCCGTCGCGCACTACCAGCACCGGAGGCGTTACGTCCTGACTGATGAGCACCGCTACACCAGGTGTCAGCGCAGGGTAGCAGACTGTAGGAATCGTGCAGCCGCCCGCACTGGCGATCGACAGCTCTATGCCGTAGTTGCCTACCCCCACATCCGTCACCGCTATGCTGGCAGGCAGCGTCACATTGCTGCCCAGCAATCTTGTAGCGCCCGTTGCGGCTTCTACCATCCGCACATCAAAACTGCCCCCGCTGCAGTACGCACTCGATAGTTGCAGCGTAAACGAGCCGTCTGTACTGCCTGCACAGCTCGGGTGCTGCACAGCCTGTGAAGCAACCAGTATCCCCGGCACACAGGGGTCTTCATCATCCGGATCCACATCGGCATATACCCCGTCACCATCAAAATCACAGGCGCTGTTGAGCCGGTCAGGTACGCAGGCATCCAGCGGATCGGGATCCAGAAAATCGCAGTAGCCGTCACCGTCGCTGTCCACGCCGCGGCAGTAGTCAATCTGGGTGTCCGCCTGCAGCTCCTCACCAAAGTCACAGTCTGCAGCCTTGGCCATCACCGACAGGCTGCCCTGCCAGCTCGTATCCCGCAGGCTCACCCGCAGTTGGCCATCCGCCGCGAGGCTCACCAGCACCGGCGCAAAGTCTGCACTCAGCGGACTGTCGGGCGTACCCAGCTGTCCGCCCGAACTGAAGGTCAGCGGCTCGGCCAGCACAAACTCGCGCCCCAGCGCACCGCTGTACAGCCGAAGCTCCACACGTGCACCCTGCACCTGGTTGTCGTATACCTGCAGCAAAAACAGCCGTCGTCCGCCCAGCACCTGGGCTGAGGCCACGCCCCGGAGCTGACCGCCGATGAAGGCGGCCACCCGGTCGTCGGCATGACTAAACAGGTAGTCAGGCGTGTAGCGCGCCTGCAGGGTCACACTCATGGTGTGGCTGAAGGCAGCGCCGTTGACGCTCCAGGCAGGCAACGGTAAGGGGGGAACCATGGCCGCCGGAAGCTGGGGGGATAAACTATAATTCAGGCAGCTGCCTGTGTATGTCGTCTCGTACTCAGCCAGCGCCAC